>JALNZK010000123.1 GCA_023229365.1 Pseudomonadota bacterium
CCCGCGCAGGATTCTCCTTCGCCAAGGCTACGGCGGGACGAGTCTCCCCCTCCGAATGACTCAGAGCACTTTCTTCGGTCGGTCCATCGACATTGCAAGACTGCAGCGTCGCGATAACTGTTGCGGCTCGCGAATAAGGCGACACGGGTGTGGCAGGAAGCTGGTATCCTGATCCCGTTTTTTGCCTGCTACCGCTCGACCTGAGGAGGCAATCATGGCGCGCAGCACACGGGTCGTTGTCCTTTCCCTCGTGTCGGGGCTCCTCTCGCTCTCGTGCTCGGACGACTCGCACGGCGGGAGCCCGGACGGCGGCGACGCTTCCACGGACGCGGATGGAGACACCGACTCCGACACCGACTCCGACACGGACTCCGACACCGACTCCGACACCGACTCCGACACCGACACAGACACGGACACCGACACCGACACAGACACCGACACGGATACGGACACCGACACCGACACGGACACGGAATCCGGGGCCTGGCAGACGGCATACGGCGTCACGTCCGGGGGCGTGTTCGGCACGTCGACCCATTTTTCGATGAGGGCGTTCGTCGGCGGATCGCCCATGGCGACCATGAGCAGCACCAGCTACCAGGCGGCCATCGGAATCGGCGCGCTGGCCAACCAGTAAGGAGCGAGAACAATGAACAGAATCAGCCTGGCCATCGCGGCTTTGATGATGGGCACGACGATCTCCACGGGCGCCTCGGCGGTTGTACCCGAGCTGATCCCGCTGCAGGGCATCCTCGCGGACGAGCTCGGGGACCCCATCGACGACACGGTAACGATGACCTTCCGGATGTACGCGAGCTCCGACGCGTCGTCCGCGATCTGGACCGAGGTCCAGCCCGTGGCCGTGGACAACGGCTTCTTCGCGGCCTACCTGGGCGATTTCACCGCGCTGCCGTCCGACTTCCCGACCTACGGCGAGGTCTGGCTCGGGGTCACCGTGGACAGCGATCCCGAGATGGACCGCTTCCAACTCGGCGCGGTGCCGTACGCCCTGGAGGCGCAGCGGTGCGAACGGGTGGGCAGCCTGACCGAGGACGACATCAACAGCGGCTTCGCGCCCGTCGGCTCCGGGGTCCCCGCCGGCGCGGTGATGTCCTTCAACCTCGCGCCTGTCCGGCGGGCTGGAGCCCGCTGGTCGCCGGGCAGGGGCGGGTGGTCGTCGGCGTGGCGCCCGGTGGTGCCGGCACCACCGTCGGGACGCCCCTGGTGAGCGGCGGCGGCCGCACGATCACGGAAGCGCCGAGCCACCTCCATTCCGTCAATCCCGCCAGCCAGACGGTCACCGTCGGCAACGAGAACGCGCACACCCACAGCGTCACCATCAATCCCGGCAGCTTCAACACCGCATCGGGGGGAAGCCACAGTCACGCGGCGAGCTCCGCGGCCTACTCCCACGACCACGTCCTCCTACAGCGGCAGGGTGCCTGGGCGCCCTCCGGCGAGGGCGACTACGCGTGCGGCGGGTGCGCGTACGGTGGCACGACCGCCAGTAGCGACGCGCCGATCACCAACGACAGCCACAGCCACACCATCACGGTCGACACCACGAACAGCGACCACTCCCACGCGGTCGACGTTTCGTCGACGACGAGCACGTCGGGGACCGGATCGACCCATACCCACACGGCCACTTTCGACATGAGCGCCTTCAACACCGCCTCCGCCGGCAGCGCCGCCGTCGACGTGACGATGCCCTACCTCCAGCTGCTCGTCTGCGTGAAGGACTGAATCCCGGAGAAGGTTACGACACCTTGCCCAAAGGAAAAGCCCGCGAAGTCTCCTCCGCGGGCCGGGGTGGGTATGCGGGGCGGGACGGGGCGTCACGCGGCCTCGGACTCCTCGGGGCTCTTTCGGGGCCTGCCGGAGCGCTTGAGGGTGAAGCGGTCGAGCTCGGCCATCACCGCCTTGTCCTCGCAGAACGCGCCGCGGGCCGCGTTGAGCGCCCGGATGAACCTCCTATAGCGCGCGAGCTGCTCCAGGCCGAACGTCTCGTGCAGCGCGAGGTACTGGCTGCGCAGGGAGTCGTGCTCGACGCGCCGGGCGCGCTGCGCCGCGACGTCCTCCTGGAGCTGCGCGATGTCGACGCCGGGGAACAGCCAGCCCTTGGCGACGAACAGGATGACCAGGGCCTCCAGGGCGTCGTCGAAGATCCGGGACGGGTAGAAAGTGCGCTTCGGTTTCATTGCAGTGTCCTTTCGTTGGGCCCGCCGTGTCGTGCGACGAGCGTGTTGACCAGGGCTATTGCAACGGGAATGCCAACGCGATTTTCACGGTTCTCGCGGCATCCGCGCGCATGATCGTGGCGTCTACGACACACTGCCGTGGCGTCGGCGACTCATCGCCATGGCAGCGTCGTATGGGCTCGAATGACTCAGAGCACTTTTTCGCGCGTCGTGATGCACCGTCCCGTCCGGCTCGGGTCCGTCGAGCGACAGCGGAAACCACATCCACGTGCAGTCCGCATCCGTATCTGTGTCGGTGTCCGTGTCCGTATCGGTGTCAGCGTCAGTGTCGGAATCGGAGTCCACGTCGCTTGCGTCGCTTGGGTCGCTTTGGTCGCTCGAGCAGCCGGCAGGCCAAGGGACGAAAGGGACGGAAGCGACCCAAACAAGGAGCCGGCCGGCCTGCGCCGCTGAGCGATCTGCTCTCGTGAGCATCTCTCACCCTCGTGATGCGCGGATCATACCACCGACGCGGGAGCGGGTGGGACGGGGAAGCGTGGGACCACGGGGACAATTAGGACACGTAGGACTCCCGCAATCCCACCTGTCCCCCAAGTCTCAGTAGTCCCACTCTGTCTTCGTCCCACTTGCGAAGGGGGCCCCATCCGAACGACTCAGAGCACTTTTCCAGGCGCTACTCGCCCTCCCGCGCCTTCTTCTTCATCTCCTTGCGCACGTCGGCGGCCTCGTCGTCGAGCAGCCACGTCTTCTGCAGCGCCTTGAGCACGATCGCGAGCTCGCGCATCGTCGCGATCAGCTCCTTGCTCATCGTCGGGATCTCCGGCCCGATCTTCGCCATCTGATCGGCGAGCTGCGACATGTCGTCGATCAGCTTCTCGAGCTTGTCCGCGTCCGTGAGCCGCTCCATGGACGCGATCATCCGATCCAGGCGGCCGTCGTTCATGAGCCGATCCGCGCCCTTCATCGTGCCGGTGAGCGCGCCGTCGTCGGCGAGCAGGGCGTCGAAGCGCGTGATGAGCCGGTCGGTCTTCTCGATGAGCCGGTCGACCCGCTCGGGCTCGAGCGCCGTGCCGAGGCCGCGGACCGCGCGCCCCGTGTTCGGGTCGTTGAACAGCTTGTCCGCGCCCCGGAACGCGCCGCGGAGCGCCGGGTCCTTGATGAGCTCCGCCAGAGGCTCGTCGATCTCGCCGAGCAGCACGTTGAGCTTGGACATCGTCGGGCCGAGGTCGTCGAACGCCTCGACCATGCGCCCGAGCCGGTCCTCCTCCTCGAGCTTGGCCATGAGGGTCTCCATCGTCGCGACGGCGCGATCGAGCGTGTTCATGTAGCGGCCGAGGTCGAGGGCCGAGGCGATGTCGATGAGGTCCATCGGCTCGTCGGCCGGGACGATCGCCCCGTGCGGCAGGGGCTCGCCCTTCTCGGCCGGCGAGACGAGGTTGATGCGCTTCTCGCCGATCCCGAGCAGGCGGCGCACGCTCGCCTTGCTCCCGGCCTGGACTCTGTGCGCGTGCGCTTCGAGGACGAGCAGCTCCACGTCGACGCGGTTGTCCTCCATGATCTCGATCTCGCCGATCTCGCCCACCACGATGCCGGAGAGCAGCACCGGGGAGCCCGCCGTGAGGCCCTCGCCGCGCAGCAGCTGCGTGTGGAAGGTCACGCGCGTCGCGAACCAGCGGTTCTGGATCGCCGCCCCGGCCACGAAGAGCACCACGACCGCTACGGCGAGGACCAGGAAGATCCCGGCGAGCCGCTCGCGGTAGGACAGGTAGATCTTCACGGCGTTGGCCTCCTCGAAGAGTCGTCCGCGGGCCGCGTCTGGTACGGAATGCCGATGCCGCCCTCGCCCCGGAACCATGCCTCAAACGGGGGGTTTTGGCGAGCCAGGCAGATCACGGCGGCGCTCGTCCGCCGCTCCCGGTACTCGCGGAGCCTGGACCAGGTCACCCCGCGGCCGCGATCCATCTCCCAGTCGCCGATCCCCTCGAGCACGACGAGCGCGGGCTCGAGCACGAGGGCGCGCGCGACGCACGTCCGCCAACGCGTGGCGCCGTCGACGTCGGACGGGCGCTGCCGCGCGAGCGGGGAGAGCGCGTAGCTCTCGAGGACGCGGTCGAGGTACGCCTCCTCCTCGTCGAACGACCTCCCGCCGTGCACGGAGACCGGCAGCGCGATGTTCTCCCGGAGCGTGCGGTTCGACAGGAGGCCGCCGTACCCCTGCACGAACCCGAGCCGCGCGCGCAGGCGCTGGAGCTCGAGGTACGGGATCCTGTAGACGTCGCGGCCGAGCAGCTCCACGGTGCCGCGGGAGGGCGGCGCCAGCGTCGCCATCGCGCGCGCGAGCGGACCCGACGGATCGACCACCGGATCGTCGCTGGCCGGCACGAGCGCGGCCCACTCGCCCGGCCCGAGCCGGAAGGGCGGCACCGCCCACGCGTGCGGCCCGGCCTCGAACCACAGGCCGTCCGTGAGGCGCAGGATGGGTTCCGTCGATGCGTTCGCGCCGCCCATCACAACACCCCGCCGAGAATCGAGGAGGTCTCGGAGTACAGGATCGTCGCGGCCGACACCCCGCCGTGGAGGACGACCAGGAAGACGAGAGAGTTCAGCGACGCGCGCGACACGGCGACCGGCACCTCGGTCGGCGAGCGCCCGACCGCCATGCCGTGGTAGCAGCCGATCAGGAACAGGCCGAGCCCGCCGACGACGGTCTTGATCGCCAGCCCGAGGATGTCGATAGGCTGCACGGCCGAGAACACGGCGCGGAAGAAGACGTCCGCGGGCAGCGACACGAGGAAGCGGGAGATCCCGAACCCCCCGGCGAGCGCGGCGGTGTCGAAGAGGATGTTCAGCGCGAAGAGCGAGAGCAGCCCGCCGAACACGCGCGGGGTCACGAGCTGCCGGATCGGGGAGAGCCCCATCACCTCGATCGCCTCGATCTCGCGCTGGACGCGCATGACGCCGAGCTCGGCCGAGATCGCGGTCACCGAGCGCACGATGACGATCCCGCCCGTGAGCAGCGGCGCGACCTCCCGGAGCACGACCACGGTCACCATGCGGCCGAGGTTCTCCGCGCCGGACAGCGCGCCGATGCCGCCTGTCCCCGCGACGATGGCGAACGCGCCGACGCCGAGGGCGAGGGTGGCGACCGGTCCCGCGGCCTGGACCCCGGTGAAGTAGACCTGCGAGAAGACCTGCTTCAGGAAGTCGCGCTGTCCGAGATCGCGGTTGGTCCAGACGACCTTGATCGAGAGGTAGAGGAGCGCGACGAGGTGGAACTGGTATCGCAGCCAGCCGATGATCGCCGCGCCCGCCCTGTCCAACCAACGCAAGGAGATCCTCCGCCGCTTCCGCCGCAGGCGCACCTTCGGCGCCTCCCGGGCTTCGCCTTCGCGTATGTTTGCACGGCGCGCGGCGGGCGGCAACACCGGCGATCGCGGTGGCGGCGATTGTGACATTTCGTGTTTTATCAATGGGTTCAGCCAGTTTCGAGATTTCTAGCTTCCTATTTCCAATGAAAATGGTAGATACGCCCGGATCGCGCAACCGACGCGGCTCGCCCCTATTGCCGCCGAACGGGAGAGACACGAGGGTGTTCTTCAGCACCGACAAGCCCGCTTCCAGGATCTTGGGGCTCGGCACCTACCTGCCGGAGGACGTCCTCACCAACGACGACCTCGCGACGATGATGGACACGTCGGACGAGTGGATCTTCTCCCGCACGGGCATCCGATCGCGGCACCGCGCCCGGCCCGAGGAGACGACCGCGTCCATCGGCACCGAGGCGGCGCGTCGCGCCATCGCCAACGCGGGGCTCGAGCCCGACGACATCGACGCCGTCATCATGGGGACGATGTTCCCGGACCACACCTATCCGGGCCCCGGGATGGTCGTTCAGCACCGGCTCGGCATCCGGAACCCGGTGCCGGTTTTCGATCTGCGGGTCCAGTGCGCCGGCTTCGTCTACGCGCTCTCGATGGCGGATCTCTACATCCGCACCGGGCAGGCCCGCCACGTCCTCGCCGTGTTCGCGGAGAAGGAGTTCGATCACTTCAAGGTGGACCGCCAGATCGGCGTGATCTTCGGCGACGGCGGCGGCGCCGCGGTGATCGGCCCGGCGGACGGCGATCGCGGCTTGTACGTGACCGACATCCACGCCGACGGCGCGGGCGTGCAGGATCTGATCATGACGTCGGACAACCTCGTCGGGCTGCGCGAGGGTACCGCGGTGTGGCCCGAGGAACTCGCGAAGTGCCGGGAGTACTGGGACGAGAAGGGGATCATCCCGGGGCACACGAAGTTCCCGTTCTGGGTCGGGCAGGAGGTGTTCAAGCACGCGGTGAAGAGGCTCATCCGCGGGGCGCGCGACGCCATCGCCGGCACCCCCTGGAGCTTCGACGACGTGAGCCACTTCTTCTTCCACCAGGCGAACGCCCGCATCAACGCGAAGCTCGCGGAGCTGCTCCGGCTCCCCGCCCAGAAGGTCCCATCCAACATCGAGCGGATCGGCAACACGGGCGCGGGCTCGGTGATCATCCTCATGGACGAAGAGCGCGGTCGAGGACGTCTCGCGGACGGGGACGTGTGCCTCCTGTCCGCTTTCGGCGCCGGTTATCTTTGGGGCACGGCCGTCCTCAAATTCTAGAAACATCTAACGCTTCTGGGCTGTTCCGAGCACAAGGGTCCAGGCGGACACAACCCCGGAGGCGGGGTGTCGGATGAATTTCGAGATCCGGAAGCGGGTCGATCCGTCTTGGGGGAGGAGGAGGACGAGGCTCCCATGCAGGAAACACTTGACTTGGAACTATTGAAAAACAATATTGTTGAAAATTTTGGACAGGATCGCCCTTGCAAAGCCGCAGGGGCGTGTTCCGAACCAACCGTTTGGAGGCCGAACATGATTCGCAAGCTGACGGTCCTAGCGGGCGTCGCCGCCGTGCTGCTCTTCGCGCGGGCGGCCGAGGCGCAATACCAGGCGCGGCCGGTGATCTCGACGCTCACCCCGACCTCCGGACCCCCTGGAACCTTCGTCACGATCTCGGGTGTCAATTTCGGAAACGAGTACCGCGTCGAGTACAACGGCGTGCCGTTGACCCCGAAGAAGATCGCGCCCAACGAGATCGTGGTGCAGCTGCCCATGAACGCGGTCCAGGGGCGGTTCACGCTGCGCGGTCCGGTGCACACGGTCACGAGCGCGCAGGTGTTCTGGGTCATCCAGACCGTCGCGGCGCCGGTCATCATGTCGATCGATCCGGTCGTGGGCCCGCCGGGCACGACCGTCACGATCAACGGCAACAACTTCTCGGGCAAGGGGCACGAGAACACCGTGCTGATCAGCGGGATTCCGCTCACGGTCCGCTCCGCGACGGCGACGCGCATCCAGGCCGTGATCCCTCCCGGCGCGAACACCGGGAACATCACGGTGCAGGTCTACAACGCCGGACAGGCCACCTCTCCGCAGTCGTTCACCGTCCTCGCGCAACTGAAGATCGATCAGATGGATCCCCAGATGGGGCCCCCGGGGACGCACGTGACGCTGGTCGGCTCCGGCTTCTCGACCAAGGCGAAGGACAACACGGTCATGCTCGGTGACGCGAAGTGCAAGATCGTGTCGGTCGAGCCCGGTCGGATCGTCGTGCAGGTCCCAAAGAAGAACGTGTCGACGGGCCGGTTCAACGTCACGGTCAAGGGCCTGGGCAGCTATGAGCACCCGGCCCCGTTCCCGGTCGTCTACCCGCCGGAGATCTCGTCGTTCACGCCGCTCGCCGGCAACGTCGGCACCGTGGTGTCGATCAAGGGGCTCCATTTCGACGGCGATCCCTCGCGCATCCAGGTGCTGCTCACCGGCCGCGTGTGCCCGGTGACGCTCGCGACACCGAACGAGATCCGGGTCCAGGTCCCGCAGGGCGCGGTGTCCGGCAAGTTCAAGGTCATCATCCCGCAGATGGGCACGGCCGAGAGCGACGCCGCCTACGAGGTGTGGGCGCCGCTCGCGGTGACGCGCATGGATCCGCTGTTCGGCCTGCCGGGCACGGAGGTCCGTATCGACGGCTCCGGCTTCCGCGGCAAGCCGGCCGATCACTCGCTCTTCATGAACGCGCAGAAGATCGACATCGTTCGCATCGACAACGGCGGGCTCGTGTTCAAGATCCCGGCCAACGCGCCGGACGGCCCGGTGTCGTTGCGCCTCGAGGTCGCCGAGCGCGGCGCGACGATGATCCCGATGACGCTGACGGTGCTCCACTCGCCCGAGATCGCCGGCTTCTCCCCGACGCGCGGGTCCATCGGCACGCCGGTCATGGTCACGGGCAACTACTTCGGGACGCAACCCAACCACGTCCGCGTCCTGCTCGGCGGCCAGGTCGTGCCGATCACGTCGATCACTCCCACGCAGGTCTCCTTCTCGGTGCCGCCGGGCGCCATCACGGGCTCCATCGAGGTGCAGACCGTTCGCCGCGGCAACGCGACGACCGGAAAGAAGCAGTTCGAGGTGTACGTCCCGGTCCAGGCGCTCAACTTCCTGCCGTCCCTCGGCTACGAAGGGCAGACGGTGCACCTGTTCGGCTCCGGCTTCGACACGAACCCGAAGCAGAACACCGTGACGCTCAACGGCGTCAAGCTCACCGTCCTGGAGGCGTCGCCGACGCGGCTCAAGGTGAAGCTCGCCAAGAAGATCACCTCCGGAACGTTCCGGGTCGAGGTGCCGGGGCGCGGCTTCTCGGAGACGATCCAGCGTTTCAGCGTCGTGCAGCAGCTCAAGGTCAAGAGCTTCGCGCCCGCGAACGGCGTCCCGGGCACGTATGTCGTCATCAAGGGGCTCGGGTTCGAGAACGCGGGCCTGCGCGGCTACATCGGGCAGACGCCCATCAGCGTGCGCGTCGACTCCCCGACGCAGGTCACGATCGCCGTGCCGCCGAACGCGGATTCCGACAAGTTCGTCTTCACGGCGCCCGGCGCGGGCCAGGCGGAGTCGGACGCGAAGTTCAAGGTGCTGACGCCGCTCCTGATCACCGGCTTCCAGCCCGCCTACGGCCCCGAGGGGACGAAGGTCTCAGTCTACGGGACGGGCTTCGATCTGCGCCCGAACAAGACCAAGGTCACCTACAACCGCGTCGCGCTCAACGTCGAGAACGGATCCACCGAGACGTCGCTCATCGTCACGATCCCGAAGGGGTCCGCGGACAGCGCATTCAAGGTGAAGGTCCGCGACCGCGGCGAGGTCGAGAGCGAGAACATGTTCTCCGTCGTGCGGCCTCAAGCTGCGCCGATCCCGGTCGCGACGCCGACTCCTGCGCCGACGCCGGTCCCGGTCGCGACGCCGGCGCCCACTCCGGCGGTCGAGAGCGATCCGTACGCCTGGGGGACTCCCGCCACGACTCCGGCGCCGGCCCCGGCTCCGAAGCCTGTCCCGACGCCGCCCACGACGCCTGCCAACATGGACGACATGCTCGGCGTGGCCGGCGGCGAGCAGCCGAAGATCACGCGCATCGACCCGGCCGAGGCGGCCGTCGGCGACCTCATCATGATCGAGGGGGCCGGCTTCGGCGAGGACATGGCCGCGGTCAAGGCCTGGATCGGCAACGTGCCCGCGAACGTCGTCGGCGTGCTGCCGGAGATGGTCCAGATCGAGGTGCCGGTCGGCGTGCGCCGCGGCGCCGTGAAGCTGAAGATCGGGGAGAAGATATCCGTGAAGTCGGAATCGCTTGTCACCGTCACCGACGCGCCCCAGTGATCCGCGGCGAGCCCCTCTCCCGCCTCACCCCGCGAACCACGCCATGATCATCCAGAGCGCCGTCCCGCCGATGGCGCAAACCCAAGCGAGCCGACGCCCCCGCCGAGCGGGCTCGGTGCGCGGCGCGGCGCAGAGCCAGACCGCGCCGACTATCCACGCGAGGAGGCCGGCGAGCACGAGGATCGAGCCGATGGGTGACGGGTCCTTCGGCCTCGGCGGGGCCCGCCGGGCGGCCGCGGCGTCGTACTCCGAGCTTGGCGTGCCACGGGTTCGGAGCGCGACGACGGCCCGCTCCGCCCGCTCGAGCGCGTCGCCGTTGGGTTGCCACACGTGCCGCGTCGAGAGGATGGAGCGGCGCACGACCTCCCAAAGGTAGAGGGAGAGCTCGCGATCCCCTCGCATCTCGGCGCCCTTCGCCATGATCGAGAGCCTGTCGAGCGACCGTGCCGGGTAGGGCGATCCCGGCGCGTAGCAGCGCGCGGCGTCCTCGAACGCGGCGGCGGCGCCGTACACGTCGCGCGCGTCCGCGAGCCTGCGGGCCTCGTCGAAGCGGCTCTTTCCGTCGTGGACCATGCGGCCGGTCGCGAGCGCGACAAGCGCGGCAACCCCGAGGATCACGGCGGCGAACGCGCGCCGGAGCGTTTGGTGCGGCACCGGGAGGACCTCAGGCGAAGTCGCGGCGTCCGAGGAGGACGACCGCGAGCGTGAGGAACAGGGCCGTGTACGCGATCCCGTACCCGATGGTGTGCCACGCGTAGCCGTTCGAGACGTACTGCCCGAGCACCGTGGCCCAAGACTGCTCCACCATCTTGCCGCTCGGGTAGAACAGGTAGAGGTTCGGCACCACGGCGGTCACGCCGTCCATGACTGGCCCCATCCAGGCGAGATCCTTGTTCTTGGCGAGCGCCTCGAGGAGCTGCGCGTTCCGGCCGGCCGCGAACAGCCCCAGGCAGAAGAGCCCGCTCAGGAACGGGCTCGAGAACGACGTGAAGAACAGCGCCATGGCGACGACGAGCAGCGTCTCCACGAAGATGAACGCCACGGCGACGAACAGCCCCGCCGTGAGCTCCGCACCCTCGACCTTGAGGAGCACGAGGAACACCGCGAGCATGAGAGCCATCTGCACGGCCAGCGTCGCCGCGAGGCCGAGGAACTTCCCGAGCAGGTACGTCGTGCGGGAGACCGGCTTCGCGAGCACCGGGTAGATCGTGCGCTTCTCGATCTCCTTGTGGAGCAGCGTGATGCCGAGGAAGATCGCGATGAGCACCGAGAAGAACGACACGCCCGCGAGGCCGACGTCCATGGTGCACCGGACCTGCTGGTTGAAGGACAGGCGGCCGAGCACGACGCTGAACAGGATGAGCGCGATCGCGAAGAACAGGAAGCCGTACAGGATGCGATCGCGGATCGCCTCTCGGTACGTGTTCTTGGCGATGGCGAGCAGCTTGGTCACCGCGGCTCCTCCTCGGGTGCGCGAACGGCGAGCAGTATACCGCAGAAAGCCATTTCTCGGTTTGTCATTTGGGCGTTTGGTTCCTAGAATGAACCGGCGAGGAGGGCGCTGCGCATGGATCTCGACAGGGCGAGGGAGATCATCACCGCGTGGGCGCGCGCCGAGTTCGGCAGGCTGCTGCAGGTGCGCGACGTCGCCGTGGTGCGCAGGGCGACCGGCCGGGTGTGGAGCGGCGAGGTGTTCTGTTCCACCCGCGAGGGCGACGTCCGGGTCGGGGCCGTCTGCGTCGAGGAGACCGGCGGCATCGTCGATCTCGTGGACATCGACGCCATCGTCGACGCGTTGGTGGCGGTCCGGCGCGCGTCCGTCGAGAGGCCTTCCCTCCCTGCCGCGCCCGCCGCGGAGGCCGAGACCGACTTCTCGGATCTCGCCTTCGACAGCGCGCCTCCTCCTGCGACGGCGCAGGGCGACGATCTCGAGGGGGTCTTCGACGCGCTGGAGAGCACGTCGATCCAGGAGCGGGCGAACCGGCTGATCGCCACCGGCGACCGGGAGAAGCTGCTCGAGGCGCGGAACCTCCTGCCCCAGCTGCTCGTGGCGCCGGACACCCGCGGCTTCGTGCTGCGGCAGATGGGGGAGCTCGAGCTCCTGCTCGGCGAGCTCGATCTCGGCCTCAACTACCTCGAGGCGGCGGCGCGCGAGTTCGCCGATCTCGCCGACATCGCGGCGCTTGAGGAGATTGCCGGGCTGACCGCGCACGTCATCGGGCCGGAGGCGGCCGAGACGTCGCCCGTCAGGATCCTGCTCGATCGGGCGAGGGCGCGGCTGCGCCCGATCGACAGGATCGAGCAGGCGCCGCTCTTCATCGGCCTGAGCGAGGAGGAGATCTTCCACCTCCAGGGCGCCGGCGTGCCGATCGCCTTGGGGCCGGGCGACGATCTCCTGCGCGAGGGCGAGCCCGCGACCAGGGCGTTCGTCGTGAGGTCGGGCGTGCTCTCCGTGCGCCTCGAGTCGTCCGAGGGCGGCGCTCGGGTCGTGCGGAGCTGCTTCCCGGGGGACTTCATCGGCGAGTCGAGCGTCCTCGGGCCGCCCGGCTGCACCTGCACCGCGACGGTCCGCAGCGAGGCGCAGACCGCGCTGTGGCGCTTCGAAGGCGCGCAGCTCCGTGACATCATCGCGGAGTATCCCGAGATCGGCACGCGCATCGAGTCGGCGAGGACGCTCCACCGCCTCGACTCGTTCCTGTCCATGCACGACGCCACCGCCGCGCTCGACGTGGCCGTGCGCGATCAGCTCCTCGGGAGCATCAACGGGATCGCGCGCGTTCGTGCCGGCGATCGCATGAACCGCGCGGGCGCGGTCCCGGCCGCGGTCTACCTCGTCGTCGAGGGCCGCCTCGAGTACCGGCCGCCCGGCGGCGCGGTGCGCGTGTACGGCCCGGACTCCTTCGCCGGCCTGAAGGACTCCCTGCACGAGCTGCCGCTCGAGGGGGATCTCGTCGCCGCGACGGACGGGGTCGTCGTGCGCTTCGATCCGAACCGCCTCAAGGGGATCGCCACGGCCGCGACGCCCGAGGTGATCGCCGTCCTCGAGAAGATGGAGTGACGCGAGATCGCAGAGGCGCGGTCGTGTTCGACCTCGACGGGACGCTCGTCGACACGTCGGGCGACATCGTCGCCGCGATCAACCACATGCGCGGGCTCGCGTCGCTGCCGCCTTTGGATCGCGCCGCCGTGCTCGCCGAGGTCGGCTTCGGCGCGCCGCACCTCATCGAGCGGACCACGGAGGCGTCGGGCGCCGCCCCTTTGCCGGAGCGCCTCGACGAGTTCAGGCGGCACTACCGGGAGCACCAGGGCACCGCGTCGGCGATCTACCCGGGCGTGCGATCGATGATCGACGAGCTGGCCGCCGAGTTCGACCTGTACGTCCTGTCCAACAAGCCGCACGACGCCGCGGTCCGCGAGATCGAGATCCGGGGCCTCGGCGCCGCGTTCCGCCGCGTCTGGGGCGCGGGCAGCCTGCCGGCGCTGAAGCCGGATCCCGTCGGGGTGCGCGAGGCGCTTCGCGAGAGCGGCGTCGACGCCTCTCGGGGGGCGATGGTCGGCGACATGGCGATCGACGTCGCCACGGGCGCCGCCGCCGGCGTCCGCTCGTTCCTCGTGTCGTGGGGGTTCAAGAGCCCGCGGCTCGAGGCCGCCCTCGCGGTGCCGGGCTCGTTCACGTCCGCGGCCTCTCCCGAGCGGCTCGCCGCGGAGATCCGGCGCGCGATCCCGGCGAGGTCGTGAGCGGCCTCCGTTTGTGCTTGAAGCGGAGCAGCCTTCTCATCATACTTTTCCCGCTGCAATCGAAAGGCCGTTGGGGGACGGATCCGAGCCCCACCGGTCCAGGAGGTCGACATGGCCTGGAACTGCTACTCGTGCGGGACGAAGAACCCCAACAGCGCCGACACGTGCTCCAAGTGCGGCGGCAACGTCGCGGCGCCGAAGAGCTTCTACGTCACCTGGGTGTTTGGCGGCGCCGTCATCTTCGCGGCCTTCTACATGATCGGGACGTTCGCCGGCGGAGTGGTCGTCGCCACGATCGCGGCCCCCGACGATCAGGCCGTCATCGCCCAGCTGAACTCCACGAAGACGGCGGGTGATCTGCCGGTCAAGACGCTCACGGACGTGAAGCCGGAGCAGATCACCGCGGCGCGCGCCGTGGCGACCGAGAAGGCGAAGGCGGCGATGTCGCCCGTGCTCCGCGAGATCATCACCTGGATCTTCCCCCTGTTCCTGTTCGTCCTCGCGGGCATGCTCGTCGGGTTCATGTCGGACGGGAAGACGATCATCGAGGCGGGCCTCGGCGCCGCGGTCGGACAGGTCGGCGGCTTCCTGCTCCACATCTACGTGTTCGAGACGGATCTCAGCTGGCTGGCGCTGGTCATCGGGCTCGTGCCGGGCATCGGGGTCGGGATCCTCGGCGCCTGGCTCGGCGAGATCATGCAGCTCCGCAAGGAGGCGGCGGGCTGAGCGAGCGCCGCGCGAGGTTGCGACGGGTCGGACCCGGGAGGCGTTCGTCGCGATCCCTGGTGGGCGGCGCGGGGCTCCTTCTCGCCGTTCTCGCGTCGAGCGCCGTGGCCGCAGAGGATCGCGGGCCTCTCGAGCTGCCGCTGTCTTTCGATCCCGTCCTCCTGCTGCAGCCGCGCCTCGTCTTCCGCGCCGAGGATCGCGGGAGCGCCGAGGAGCGCGAGATCGCGGCGTCGCTCCACAGGGCGGAGATCGGCTTCTCTTTGTCCGGCGGGGCCGTCGTCGCGGCGTTCACGGCGGACGTGTCGAGCGGCAAGCCGTTCCTGCGCGATGCGTACGTCGACATCGGCTTTCTCGAGGGCACCGTCACGGCGCGCGCGGGCTTCGTGCGCCCGCCTCTCGGGAGGGAGGTCCTCGCCGCGGGGGATCGGCACACGCTTCCCGCCGAGCCCCTGTCGCTCGCCGTCGTCGACCCGCAGCGCGAGCTCGGGCTCGAGCTCCACGGCCGCGTCGCCGGGATCCTGTCGTACGCCGTCGGCGCCTGGAGCGGGATCGCCGAGGGGATAGACGGGACGCCGGGGGCCGGCGAGCTCCAGGTGCTCGCGGGAGGGCGCCTCGCCGTCGAGCCGTTCGGCGCGCTCCCGGCCGAGGAGGGCGCGTCGGACCTGCGGGGCGGCGGGACGCGGGCCGCGTTCGCGGCGGCCGGGCTCTTCGGGCGGCGCGAGGGCGTGCCGTTCCCGGGTCGTGCCGGGCCGGGCGCCACGTACGGAGAGGATCGCTTACGCGCCGGCGGCGAGGCCGCCTTCCAGTGGAAGGGGCTGAGCGCGGTCGCGGAGTTTTTCTGGAGCTCTGCGTGGGCATCTCCCGGAACGAGCACCGCGCTCGAGCGGCGGCTGCCGCGGGTGGACGGGATCGGCGGATACCTCCAGCTCGCCGGGTTCGTGATCCCAAGGCGCCTCGAACTCGCCGCGCGCTGCGAGGCGTGGGACGAGGACGTCGAGATCGCGGGCGCGCTCCTCGCCCCCATGGCCGGGGTGTCCTTCCACGTGATCCCGTCGCGCGTCGTCTTCCGCCTCGGCTACCGCGTCCGCTTCGCGCTCGACGAGCCGTTCCCGGACGAGAGCCCGTACGCGGAGCCTATCACGCACGACGTCATGGCGATGTTGCAGCTGTCGCTGTAGGGGCGAACCTATGTGTTCGCCCTGATGATCCCGAATCGCCCGTCGCCACAATAGGGCGAACACATAGGTTCGCCCCTACTGGCTTCTTCGCGCCACAGTGTTGAAAGAACGACACACCCACACCCGAGATGCCTCTCGAGGCAGCCGAGGTGCGGGGAAGTCGCAGTCGAGATGCGAAGGTTCGCAGCGGAGAGGCGAGGGGGGCGCAGTCGAGGTGCGAAAATCCGCACTGGAGAGGCGAGGGGGGCGCAGTCGAGGTGCGAAGGTTCGCAGCGGG
>JALNZK010000124.1 GCA_023229365.1 Pseudomonadota bacterium
ATCTAATGTTCAAGATACCCATCACTGAAAACACAGTACTAGATTTAGGTTGCGGAGACAAGCGACTTAGTAAAATGTATCCACATAAGAAGGTGGTTACAGTTGATGCCTTCCCTGCATGTAACCCCGATCATGTACTTAATATTGGTACTGATAAGCTTCCATTTGAAGATAAATCATTTGATGTAGTTGTCATGTCTGATGTTCTTGAGCATATTTCACGTATACATGGTGTCTTTGCTTTGAGTGAAGCTCAGCGCGTAACTAAACTCAGACTGATTGTTATTACACCCACAAAATGGGATTGTAATAATCGTTATTTCAATGATCGAAACTTTCCAGAATATTTTCAAAATAGTTTCAATCTCCATCGTTCCATTTATGCAGTAACTGATTTCCCTGGATGGAAAATAGTATTAAATGACCCTAAATATCTGTGGGTAGAATGGAGTCCGAAATGATAACTTATAGCATTTGTTTCCCATACTGCTTAAGACTTAATCTCTTAAAGAATACTTTAGAATCTTTTCGTGAACAGTACTCTTATAGGCGGGATTTTGAAATCTGTATTGCAGAAGACCCCAACAATGCTAAGGAACATATACAGTTCCTTAACCTAATTAAGGAATATCATGACTTAACTATTATCACTAAAATAGGGTCACATCGAGGTATTTGTTATCTTTGGAATCTATCCGTAGAGATTTCGCATGGTAAGTATACCATAATCACTTCACCCGAAGTAAAACCCGAATGTGATATCCTGCAGTATCTTGATGATGCTTTTAGCCAATTACCCCAATCTTATCAAGTAATTGCTGTTCAGAATATTGATGCTAGTGGCAACCACTTATCTTGGTATCAGCATTCAAAGTTACACAATAGACAATTGCATTTTTGTGCCGCGATGAGTCGTGAAAACTGGACAAAGTTAGGAGGCATGGATGTAGACTTTGACGCTGGAATCTGCTATGACGATGATATGTTTTTGCATAATATAAAGAAAGCAGGTATACAGATAGTTTGTACTGATACTGTATGGGCAAGTCATCAGGCACACTCACATCTTAATTGGGATAATAGACGCAGTATATTAGTTGCTAAGAATAAACAACTGTTTCAAAGGAAAACTAAGCATGTCTAACTCGATGCAACACTGGAATGAAAATCAAGTATGTGTCATAGATACTGAAACTACAGGAACGAACCCACTTCTGAATGAAATTGTACAAATTTGCATTTTGCCGTTAGACTCGAACCTCGATCCTCGTAAAGATGTTATACCTTTCTATGTAACAATCAAGCCTGAGTCTCCTGAGTACTGGAATCCAGAAGCAAAAGAACTGAATAGGGAACTCTTTATCAAGGCTATGGCTTCTGGGCATGATTCTGAAAAGGTAAAGGATCTTTTGCGTGACTGGGTAAAGAAACTTAAATTACCCTTAACCAAATGGGGTACACCTCATAGGATCATCCCATTGGGTCACAACTTTGCTTTTGACCGTTCATTCCTTATGAAATGGCTTGGTGACCAATATGAGGAATTTTTCGATGGCAGGTATCGAGATACGATGACTGCTGCACTCTATCTAAATGATAGAGCGGGATTCCATGCAAATAAAGTTGAGTATGCTAAGGTCAACCTTAGGTACTTGTGTTCAACACTTAAAATTGATATGGGTAGCAGAGCACATGATGCACTTGCTGATTGTCTCTCGACTGCACAAGTCTATAAAGCCCTTTGCAGGCAAGGACTACTTGGATGAAATTCAAGATTCCCATGTACAATGCAACAGTACATATTGTCGTTGCAAATGATATAGTCAAAGCAAGAAAAAAGTATGCTAAACTCTTAGAACCCTGCAAAATAGAACACTACTCTGCATTATTCTCTAGCAATGGTAATCTATTTGCTTTGTTCTTTTCGCCAAAGCGGCTTACACATGAACTAATCGGCCATGAAATATGCCACCTTGTTATGGGCATCCTAGACTGGAATAATATCAAAACAATGACTACTAGAGATGATGAACATACTGCAATTCTAACGGGGCACGTTGCAAAGAAAGTATATAAGTTACTGAAAGGATACAAGATAACATGAATGATGAAATCAAACAAATTCTAGATGATTGGAACCAGGCTAATGTTAACCGTAGCCGGGTTATATCTGATAGAGAGGCTAATATGTTCTTAGGCCCAATAACTCTTGAAGATCATCTAGCCTTAGCCCAGGCTGATATTGCTTCACTCAGGAGTACTATGACTCAATTGTTGAATTGCTTAGCCTAAAGACAATAATGCCCGTAACCTTATGATAAGGTTACGGGCATTATTGTCTTTAGGCTACGTGGTTTTTAGGCCATCGAAACTCGATATTACATCCTCTAGTAATTCTCAAAATATCTCGCCTATGTGTAAGAAATCGATTTGGATTCCCGCCTGTCTTACTTGAATGACCGATGCACTTAGCATATTCAAGACTACCATTTGGCATCGAAGCATCAAAACAAAGAAGTACAATTTCCTTACTTCCACATTCTCTGGCGAATGATATTGCACATTTAACTGTAAGTGAATTTATATTAAGATAAAATGTATAAGGACTAAAAATAAATAGCCTCTCAGGTGGCAATAAATCTTTATAATATCGACTTGAGTGTGCTGAGATTAACATTGTTCCACGTTTAGGGAGACATGTTGATTTGATGCTAGAGTCTTGCTGCATACAAAATATTGGATTCTGAATATTAAGAGACTCCACTTTATGTATTGCTTGATTTATTGCAATAATGGGTATATATGGACTAGGAAAATCGGCCTCAGTTAAATAGTCTAGACTTGGTCCTTTGCCAACTATATATGTATAATGATCTGTAAAGATAGGTATAAGCCTAGTAAATGCATTCTCAAGACTAATCGGATACCAGCGTTTCTCATTCTTAACTCTTATAAACTGCATATCAAGCATTTGAGTTGTACGATCATTAGCTCTAGGTAACATGAAACTACCATCTGCTAACCAACGTACTCGTACATTATCATAAACAGCCTTTACCTTACTCTTATCACTTTTTAATACTTTCTCCGCAGGTTCATTATCAGCTTTCTCAGGACCAATATCCTTTACGAGATTCTTGAATCTTCTACTTGCTTGATTATGTACAATGCAAACGTCCTTGACATTAGGATCACGATCAAAAATCTTGACACAACCTGCAGGAATATTTGTAACCTGTAATCCAAGATTCTTAGATTGTTTAGCCAGGACCCCTGCTAAAACTTTCTGGTCCCATTTCTCAGGGAACATGATTTGTTCAGTTATCCACATATTAATCAAGGCACCGACTTTATCATTATTATGTAAAAAAATTGTACCACTAAGTAACTCACGACCATGGTACTCATGGACACCAAAGTCACCAACAAATGTGTCAAAATACTTGGGATATGCAACGAAAACAGCATCGGCATCGACATACAATAAATCATCATCTGGAAACTTATCTAACATATCCCTAAGAAACTCAGGCTTAATAGCACAGTTTCTAACCCAAGAACCTCGTGCCTCGTAACCTTCAAAATGATACTTAATACCTAATTTATTGAGACTAGTTTCGAGATTCCCTATCTCAACTTCATATGGAGTGTTCTTGGTGTAAAACGCTATGACTCTAAACATTCTTTACACTCCAGTCTTAGTACAACTTTATTTTTCTTTAAACAAAAGTTCATTGGCCGTTTACAGCAGAAAGTACCTGTTGTCTTATTATTTTTAGTAATCAACCTTTGTTCTCTATAGGTACAAGGTACGAGAATCGGTTGAAGAATATAGGGGTTATTATTATAAGGTTCATAGCCATCTTTAGTAGGCGGTTTGCCTCTTACAGGAAAATGAATATAACCTTCAGTTGTTTCTCGCATAGGATGAAATCTCCTTGAGTCCAGTTGATCAACAAAATAATCAACTGGGCATTTCTCATTAACTTGTGCTACAAGGTCTCCATTTGGCATCTTAACTAACATATTCTCGGCTCATGTTCCCTGAAGTGGTTGCCCGCTTGGCCTGCGCCGTCACTGGGTGGAACCGGCGCGGGTCTTTGGCGTCGCGAACATAGCCTTCTGGCATGTTATCCCACGATGTTTTGCACAACTAGGTCACCGTTTGTCATGCGGACGAGCATCAGAAGCTCCAGTGGATGAGGCACATTACCCAATCGCCGACCTTAGCCTGCATCCCCCTGCTGGTATAGTGTCGGATAAACATGTCAGGGGGAGTGGGGTAAGTGGGAATTATAGTTGGCCAAGCCGGGAAGCTCTCGGGGAGAGACCAGGGGCCATACTCAGCGATAGCCGTTCCGCTCAGGGACGCGACAGATTGACCCATAAAGTTCCAGGCGTCTTCGACCATCCCCGTGCCAAAATCATCCCACTCCGCCGATTCCCAATCTCCCACAGTAGACGACATGGCCGTCATGATCGCATAGAATGACACATCATGGTATATCTCGGTTGACAATAGATTTTCATAGGTCTGTGCTTTTGACGGGCTGAATTGGAGGTTTGCCCCAGACTCAACTCCATCGGCGGTTCTCACATAAAGCATAAGAGTGGAGTAAATCCCGGCGTACCCAGACCCTTCTAAACTGGAAGCATCAAACGCGGTCTCCGCAGATGCCTCGACCCCAGAATACTCAGGGGGCGGTGCGATTATCCCAGTAACCGCATTTCCAACTTTTGCGCCTGTAGCATACCCAAAATAACCCTTCCTCCTAGTCACGGTCATGGCGGAGACGAGAGCACATAGTTCCTCTACCGACGTGGAACCATCGGCGTAGTCGCTCGGGAGATAGGACGGTTCCGACGAGCTACCGGCGTACTCATCTGACGAGATGAAGGCCCCATACCAAGTGTCGCAGTCTTCAGAGCAGCAGGCGGCCACGTACGCCTTAAGCTGCGCTAAGGTGTATTCGGTCGCGCCTGAATCGTCGATGAGTCGAGTGGGGTTATATGGATCTTCGGGGTCCCATGCATACCACAGCATCTTTCCGTGCGCTTTCTGGCGTTTTTTTATGTCTATTAGACACCCACTACTAGGCGTAGAACACTCAATTACCAAATGCCCACTGGCATTTCTTAATAAATGTCCATTGCTACTATATTTTAGGTGACCCATTGTTAACTCCTATACACAAGATTCAGGACTATCAATAGTTATTCTTGTCTCACCGCTAATATATGCTAATTTTCCCTCATTAGTAAACTTTAAGGTCCTAATATAACCCCAAAGTGTATGACTTCCTGTAAAATAAGCAACACGAGTCATTATATTAAGTTCTAATCCCTTGTCATCAGTATTCATAAAGAATTCTGTAGAATCTAATGCCTCATCACCCTCATCAGTATCGCCAACTGTTTCCCGATTCTCGTTAATTGTTATTGTTGCTGAATCACCTATAATAAAATTACCATCATGCTTAAAGAATGTTCCTCTTATTTTCCCCGTACCAGAAGCAATGCCCCCGGTTATTTTCATATTTATTGTCTTAGTACCAGCATCATCTAATACTATTGGGCTACCAGAATATACCTGTACATCATCACCGGCATCAGTACCATTTATCCAAGATATATAAATTTCAGATTTAGGTGCACCAGTTACAGTTACTGCTTGATAAACTCCACGAGAAAATGTAGTAGTTGCCGGTGTAACTGTTACAGCATTAGCACTTACTACATCAAATGTAATACTTACGCAGCCCTTATACTTTTCTGGATTTTCTAAAGGGGCTACTTTAATAAAACAAGTTTTACGTCCAGTGCTACCAGTTATCTTAGCAGTTGCTGTAGAAGCTTTACCACCAACTAAAGTAGTAGATGTATAATTTAAAGAGTCTATGCCACTAGATACATGTAAAGTCAAGGCTACACGACAAGTTTTAGCAACTTGTTTCCCGGCTTCATCTTCGAGTCTTAGTGAAATACTAAAGTTTTCGCCTCGGGTTACTTCCCCAATAGAGTTAGTACCAACTGTAATCCTGAGATAGTACTTATCACTAGCCTGTTCATTATTATCATTATTTGCTGCGCCTGAGTCTTCATTATAGATTATTGGATCATAGTCTAATTCAGTAAGACCTATTGTTGGATCTGCTGGTGCTGAGTGTGAACCAATATCCCAATAATTTGGATCTTCGATTACTGTCCCCGCTTGTGAAGCTAATTGAATCTCCAATGGAATCTCAGGTGAATCATGACTATATGAGGCAGATATAACATCCCCCTTTAAAATATTAGTCAGAATCGATGCAACATCAAAAGAGACTGTATCATATACTTCAAGTTTTAGGGCACTTAGAATCGATGTACAGTATAATTTTCTCCAAATATGACCATAACGGTACCCCCAGAAATCTGCTGAAATCTTTACTAATGACTCTTGATTATAAATATAAAAATCATATTCTTGCTCTTTCATTCCGAATTTATCAATTGAAGTTTGATCCTTATAAATATATACTTTATCTTTACCCTCAGCATCTGAATAATCTGTTTGCCAATTAGCTGTAAAGTATGTTACCAAATCTTCTATAGTTGTAAAACCTAAGTTAATAGATTTTAACAAAATATTATTAGTATCTAATGTCAAGTCAGTTGAAACTGGTTCAGTAGATAAATATTTCAAAAATATTATACCATTACGCACATATAATGCACAACGTGCTTGCCAAGCAATATCATTACAAACTTCCAATGTACTTTTTTTATCGGACAATGCAAAGTTACACGGAAATATGACTTGTTCATTGTGCACGGATAAGAATGATGCAGCATCGACAGCATAATCAGAGTATGTCTCAATAAGATACTGAATAATATCTGCTATATTCTCGCCTACACTGGAGTTTACAGTAATAAATATATCACCCTCGAATTCATATTTTGCAAATCTTCCAAAAGAGTCATCTAAGCCTTCTATAAATGTAATTGTTGTACAGGTTTGGCCATCTATTGTATTATTCAGATTCTTAGTATACCAATCGCTAGGGACTACAACTAGTTCTCGTTCCTTTGATGATTCAGTTAAGTTTTTCTTAACTTGACGATAAGCCATTACTTCTAAGAGACTAGTAGAAGCCATATTATTGATTATATACATCTCATTATATGTCGACAAATATTTAACAGATTCGCCTGTATGTAAATTCCAAGAATCTCTTACCTCTACCCATAAATCTACAGGCATTTCTACAATCCAGTCACCTTGAGCATTATATCCGTCAATCAAAGAATCACAAGTAAAATCTTCCGACCAACTTGTTCTTGGGTACTGTGCTACTTCAGCTATAGTACAAGTATTACCTATAAGCAAATATGCACTAGATGTACCATGATTGATTTTCCAAGGTCTTATAAAGTGACATCTAGTACCTACTTGCTTACTACAGTAGTTTGATATCCATCCAACAGATGGATGATTTATATTACAGAACTTATTCTCTATGTTTGCAGTTGTATCTACTAACCATAACACAGAATAGTCATTTATATAGTCACCCGCTTCACGATTATTAACAGCAAGGCTAGTATAATATGCATCATTTTGTGTAGCGAATGTAAAAGTGTTTCCGCTAAATGTGCCAGTACACTTTACTCCTTTAATATAAATTGTTACTATTGTTGGTGTTTGTGGAAAATCAATACCACCCTCGATTATAACTGAGGTTGTACCATAAGTTACATTACCTCGAAGAGTACCATATAATGTTTTTCGCAACCTAACTGCAGGTACTCTAAGAGGTTTGCCAAAACAAAGCGGCCACATTTTACCTGTAGCCTCATCACTTAAATCAGAAATATCGTCTGAATTTGGTGCATACCCAATTTCACCATCTAATAGTGCAGATTCTACACTACATGTAAATGAACGATCTCCCTCTATCCATTTAATATCACCAGAAATCTTTCCCTTTAACAAGATATTGCTTTCAGTGACTACATTATTTACAGCATACACTTGATATACTGTGCATAATGTTCCTTCTAATATGTCTGTATCACTTATGTCCTTAATACTACCATCTGAATCATTTAATACAAGGCTTACATCAGACACATCACCCAACTCGGTATCCCTATCAGTATTATTGAGATTACTTATACTCGTTATATCTCCCTTAACAGTGTCAGTTGACCAAGTTAAAGCTTTTTCACCATAGTAAACTGTACCAGAATCCCATTCAACTTTTATTACAATTATGGGTTCTGTTGCGTATTGAGTTGTTACACTAGCACTTAATGTTCTCATGTTTCTCCTGCAACACCTTCAAACTGTATTGTAACAGTGTGTAATACAGCTTCATTATTTCCACCAGAAGAACCAGATTGACTTGCACAACGTAAATTAGTTGTGGCAATTTCATATGTATCTGTCAATAGAATACCCCTATATTTGACACCTTCTATTGAGTCTATTTCAACTTGTTCGTTTGACCAGTCTTCTAATGCTAATATAAACTCAGCAACAATAGCAGGTGTCAAGGTACCAAATTTTAATAAGCCCCTAATATGATTGGGTGTATTTATGTAAGTATAAAATATACCACTCATGGTAACTTTTAATTTTGTATTTAATTTAATAGCTACAGAATCACCCCACTGAGCATTGGGTAATATAACTGATGTACTGCTAACTAGTCCGGTAATAGTAATCATACTAAACTCTCCATAAGTTCTATTGTTACTTCGACTAATCCCCTCATATTATTAACAAACTCAGGTTCATCTGTAATAAGAAACCCTACTCTTGATACACCTAACTGATCTATCCAAGTAATTTCAGTACCCTTTGTTGCAATAAGTTTTGCTTTAAAATTTTCAGATTGACTTAATACAGTACCAGATGTACAGTTACTAAGTAAAAATCTATATAGATAAGTAGTTACAGTTGGCCAACTTACATCCTTTAGGATAGCCAGCATACCTTTATTATTGACTCTAGCAACATTATTCATGTTAATGCGCCTAGTGTCCTCAAACTGTGGGCTAGGCAACTCGAGTAAATCATACTTAAACAAGGCTCACTCTCCCGCGCCGAATCTCTCGGCGCAATGCCTTACCAATTTTGACTGCGTCAATACCGGGATTCCCAGAACTATTCACTGATACATTGAAATCCCCATTGATACTAGTTACTGGCCCGCCTGATGCAAATCTACGCATACCCGAGTTCATTGCAACAAGTTGGCTATAAAACTTTCGGCTAGCACCCGCATTAACAACATATTCACCAGGAGTTAACATTGCATGTACTGAGTCACTCCCGTGTATACTACCACCAAAAGCTTTAGTAGGTACAGTTGGTATAGAAATAGGTGCAATAATCTTGCCCATGTCTTCTAGAATACTGTCGAAATGTGCTTTAATCCCTAAAACTACACTATCAATATTATAGACTTTTCTTTCAAATTCATTAATATTCTCAAGTGGTATGTTAAATTTTTCCTTGAGTGTCGTTCCCAGTTCATCTAATGCAACTTTACCTTTCTCTAAATCTGCTAACATAGATGTAAATGGAGTTATCTTATCAGTTCCTTTTATACCTGTAGTCACTGATTCCATCAAAATGATTAAATCAGATAAAGCATTGATTTGTTTAGCATCAATTGTACCACTTAATGAAGTCTCTTGTAGGCTCTTTAATTCCTGTTTTAATCCCTCTAACACTGGCCCCAGTACTTGTTTACCCGTAGATTGATCTATAAATTCAACTTCTTCACCCTTTAGATTTACGCCGCGCAATAATCCCATTACTTTATCTAATTGTTTAATATCACCACTATTAACAAATGTCCTTATTGCCACTTTTAAAGCTATTAGACTTTCGGGGTCTGCAAATTTTGTACCCTTTTCGATTTCAGTACTAATTCTACTCGCAAGAACTTCCATCTGTGAAGTAGTTTTAGTCACATTATCGCGTGTATCTATGAGATGCTTCTCTAGTCTATTTATGTCCCCAATAGTGTCATTTATATGCTGTTTATTAGCAATATCTAATGACTTTAAAGCCCGTTTCTCTAGTTCATATTCTTCTACAATCTTAAGACTCTCTGTTAATTTACTCGCAATCTTAGTACCCTTATCACCAAATCCACGTTCAGTTGCAAGTTCCTTGAGTCTTGATATATTATCAAGTTGCTCTTTTATTGCTTGTTTAAATTCAGTATCATCAAGTTTTGTAACTTTCTCACGATCAAACTTTTGTGCCTTATTTGATACAATTTTCAATTCATTATTTATAAGAGTTTCTGTAAATAACCTAGTTTCAGACTCTTTAGCCAATTGCCTATTAATAATTATCATTTTCTCTTGATATTTAATTTGCTTTTCAATTGCTAATGCAGCTTGTTCTTCGATGTCTTTATAGGTTATAGTTTGTTGAGTTTTACGATCAATCTTAGTCTTTAACTCTTCTTCCTTTTGGGCATGTTCTAAAGCCAATTCATTAATACTCTCTTGTATTTTCAATTCCTTTTCACGTATATGTTGTAATTCCCGTCTCTGAGCAGTTCTACCCTTGATAGAACTACCATCTTCATTGATAGGGTCTTTTCGTTCCTGTTCTAATTGTATTAATTGAATTTTGAGTTCTTGACGTTTTAACTTATACTGAGCATTCTCTTCTTTCTGTTTCCTAATAAGGTCTGAAGTTGCTCTAGCATTGCGTTCATTTTCATTGGTTATTTGCTTTACCAATGTATGCATTTGAGTATAATAACTTACCATTTCATTACTTTTAGAAATAGCCTCCTTAATATTCCCAGTATTAAATAAATCCACACGCTCAACATCAAGTTGTTTAATAACCCGTTTAATAATATTCAATTTATCCTGAGGTGTATCAGTTTCATCAAGTTCCCAACTTAATTTGACTTTAGTAAAATCACTTCTAGCAGAAATATTGGCGCTTTCAAGCGATTTGATATTACTTTTAAATTCAGTTAAATTACCCTTTAATTGATCTAAATCTTTTTCTACAGTAGACTGAAAGTTAGTATATTCTAATTTCAAATGGTCAAAAGCAGAATCATAATAATTGGCGGAGGTTTCTATAAAGGGCTTAATAGCGCCCAATGTAACGGTTAATGACTTACTAGACTCTTTACCGAGACCCATAAACAGATTTTTGATATCATTTATCTGTTTTACCGTCTCGGCTTTGCTTGCATCCGCATTCTTATTTATCCAAGTTAAGTTATCCTCAGAAATCTGATTTAATATTTCAATGCTTTCCTTCGACCACTGTCTAAATTTCGTAATAGTCAACGCAGCCCCTGCAAACATAGCAGCAAATGGATGAGCAAGAGATAACCCTACTAAGGCCCTAGAAGTAAGAATTATAGCAGGCAATAATGACAATTTTAGGGTGTCTACAACAAATTTAACACTTTGGTCTAACCCACCAAAAGCTTCAGTTACATTCAATATTTCCTTAAGTGCAACTGTTCCTAAATCATTTCTGAAATAATTCCTAGTCTTTTCTAATTCAATCTGTAACCGTCTACCAGTACTTTCCAGTGCAATATCCACTGCTTTATTATAATAACCCATACTATCAGCAATAGCTAAAATATCTTCTTTAACCTCTTGCATAGCCCTGCCTGTTAATAACATGGCACCAGCCATACCACGTTGTCTTGGTACTAATGCCGCAAGTTCAGTAGATAATCCTTTAGTTTCATCACGTAAGGCATCAAAAGTACCCAATATCCCTCTCGATGCAATTAACTGTTCACCAGAGGAAACATTCATCCTATCAAAGAATTCTTTCATAGCCTCAGTAGGCTTTAGTAAAGCTGTAAATACACCGCGCAATTGAGTAAAGGTTTCATTAGATTTCAAACCATGTCTAGTTAATGTAGCAGTAATACCTAATAATTCATTAAGACTAATGCCAAGTTGCTCAGCAGGTACTATTACTTGTCCAATATTCGCTAATTCTTCACCACGAATACGCCCAACTTCAATTGTCTTAAAATATTTTGCAGCTAGTGTATTAGCCTCTTCAACAGTCTCACCATAAGTATTAATAGCCGTAGACAAAATGTTAACTGCATCTTTAGTCGAGACTAATGCAGTTATAGCAAACTTAGCTGCCTCTTCCATAAATTTAAAAGCTTGTGCACCGCTGACAACCTGATTAGATATTGCTTCATAACCACCAGCAATAACATCTAACATATCAATACCATATGAATTGGATACTTTTTCAAACCCCTTCTGCCATTCAGCCGTAGTCAATTGATTATTTTGTGAAATTGTCCTAACTTCAGCTAATCTCTTTTGAAGTTCAATAGCAGATAGAATACCAGCTTGCAAATTCCTAATAAGCGAGGATATTGCTTGATGTGCTAACTGAACTGCTACTAACTTAATAGCTAATTCCCAAGAAATACTGAACCTAACCATTTCATCTTTTGCTTTTTTGATGCTCGTTGCTACTGAATTAAACTGATTACCCCAACGAGCATCAACTTTACTATAAGCAGCAGTAACTAACTGCAATTGACTATATACTTCAGACATTTCTTTAGACATCGCCTTCATAGGCGTATTTGTCTTAAGATTTGACCAAAGATTATTAAGTTGATTTAATGATACATTATATTTTAGCATCAACTCAGATAATTTATTCTGAGAAGATTGAAATCCAGTAAAATCAGCAATATTTGCCTTGTTTAATTTACCTTGGTCTACTCCTAAGACACTCTGCACACCACTAGATATATTGTTCTGTTTTATTGCTTGTTGATTACTTAATATAATCGCTTTAGTACGCTGATGTAATAATTGCTCCTCTAAAACAATTTCTCTTTTAATATCCGCAATAACCTTAGAACTACGTTTTGATGCAGCCGACTCTGCTTTACTCTGTTCAACTGAATATAGCCCTACTTCCTTATTCAAAGTAACCTGAACTGTTTCCTCTTCTTTCAATTTAGCAATTTTCTGATTAGTAAATATCTCATCTTTATTTATAGGTGCATTACGCGCAGTCCACATTGCCTCTTCTTGAGCACGTTGGCTTAGCGCTGATTCAAATCCCTTAACTCTTAATTGCTGTGCTTGATTCTGTATTTCAGCAGTCGCAGCTTTTTCTTTACTATTGATTGTATCCCAAGTTCTCACTACTTGTTGAAGAGCTGTATATACTTCCTTTACTCCTTGATTCATAGGCCCCATAGACGTATTACTAGACATACTCGCAAGCATACCACGGACATCGTCCATATACAATTTATTTTTAGCCATAGACTGTGCAAGATTCTGAGAGGCCTGTTGATAATTTCCAAAGTCTTGTGTATTTGCTCTACCTAAAGTAGACTCATCTGCTCCAATAAGACCACTTATCCGTGGTACATTACGTTGAAATCTCCTTTCCTCATTATGCAATTCAATTATTGCAGCTTTCAGTTTATTTGTTGCCGCTACATTAGAATCCATTACTGTTGAAACAGATAAATCACCTTTAACCATCTTAAATGTAGCTGATAATGTTTCCATATCCTGATTCATTACTTTAATAGTAGCAGATGCATCCGATACACGCAACTTCATTATTGAGAAAATTTCATTATATTTATTTAATTCAGTCAATAATTCTTGTGCATTGATTTTTGTGCCTTTCATAGACACACCAACCATCATCAATGCATCCCGAACCTTATTCATATTATTTGTGTCTGGTGTTGACATTAGACCCTCACTGAACCTGTTTCAAAGAATTTTGATGCAGATTCGTTAACAATCATTGGTAACAAATTATCGATTTCATTATTAAAGGCTGCATTAGCTTGGGGCAATGCATTCCAAGCTGAACCATTGGTATACCCCATTTCATGTAGATACCATTGATAAACATTAATTTTGAATTCAAACTTGAAAACCCAATTACTTATATCTCCAAAATCTAATATATAGCAGTGCTCACCTTCTCTAATACCGTGTGATATTGATCTGTAACCTTCACGATGCCAAGTACCAGACATATCTGTCCAACCCTTTAATACATTTCCAATAGCTTGGAATCTGTCTTCTGATACCTTTGCTCTATAGGCAGTCATCATTCTTACTTCCCTTGCTAAGGGTATTAATGATGCCCTAGACATACCACTTAATACATGAACTAAATTATATTGTGCAATTTCATTCAAAAAAGCCTGTACACCACTCGCCCACATCCTTTTGAGATTCTCATAGGTTTCTTTTCTAATTTTAGGTTCCTTATCAAAAAATTCTTCTGATAAGCCTAAGTCTGCGTATGTAAACATTTTATATCTCCAGATTACCGAGACTCTAGTTACACCTAGTGACCCTTTCGGAGTCTCGGTAATCTCTTTACCTTATTTCGTAATTTGTTATAAGTCATAGAAGATACCTTCTTGACTCTACTTAAAGACCATTGTTTATGAGCTTTTCTTACACTTCGTCTAATCCGAAGATATACTCGTGGCATGTTAAAAAGTCCTTGCTTCAGCATCTTCCATATCACGTATCTGTGACCATGCAATAAGTTGAGCTTGGTTCCAAATGTTATTAGATTCCCATTCATTCTTTATTTCTGGTGGTGTTATATTCATTCGTTCGCATGCTTTCCAAATAGCATATCTTTCAGTACGCGCCGGTGGTAATACTATACGTTTTGTGTTACCACCTGACCAGCTAAAAAAGCCTTCGTAGCCTCATCAATCATTGTCTGATCCATACCATTAGCTTCAATGATAAGACCAATAATACGATTAATTTCCATAGGAGTAAATCCAGCTTCAGTCAATTCATCAGACCATTTACCCCAAGTCTCGATATCCTCAAGCTTCACTTTTTCCCAAATAAGATCAGGTGTTACTGAAAGGGATTCAATAAACATCCAGTCTCGTTTCAATCCAATATACTTGTCAAGACTTTCAATATATTTTGGGTCTTTGAAATTCGGCTTAAAACTTGTCTCACCTTTCATCATGATATTTGGAGGTACTGGATTCGTGACTAATGCATCAAATGCCTTGTAGTCTAATACGGCTTTTGCCTTAAAGACAACATTACCTTCCTGCCGAGGAATAACGAGGATACGCACTTGGGGGCCGAGAGTTCTTTCACCAATCTTCATCTTAAGATCCTTTCTCCCGCCTCTGGTTTCCACCAGAGGCGGGTCTTGTTTCATCAGCTAAGTGTTCGCGTAACTTCCGTAACATTGCACTTACCCGTACTTGAAATCGTAGCAGCCTTCGGATCATAATCCAAAGTCTCCCAACGATAATCAGGCAACAGATAAGTCATTCCCGTACCACAGTCAGGAGCAAAGACAATACTAATGTCACAAGCAAATGGCCTACAGGTATCCGGATCGCTAGAAGTGCTACCCAAATTACCCTTAATTGCATCCTCAAGTGTACTAACACCCGTAGATGCCATATATTCCCACATGGCATCCAGTTTCACGTCAACAGGCTGTTCATCAGCCGCCTTAACATCATCCAAGATGCCACGATCTGTGATATAATTCATAGGACGGTGTTCTGTCCAGGTCAAGTTTCCTTGACCAATTTTAACAGAAACCCCATTTACAGTAACTGTAGCATCCTTCAAGTCTACAGAGGCGTAGACAGGATGCCAAATTGCGTACAAAGGATTCATGCTTCTAACTCCATTTTGTAGTGACCTTCCACTGTTGCTTGAATCAATTC
>JALNZK010000125.1 GCA_023229365.1 Pseudomonadota bacterium
TGGTGTCGGAATCGCTTCCCGTGTCCGTGTCGTCGCCGCCGCCGATGTTCACCTCGGCGCAGCTGGCGAGGGCGGCCAGGGCCAGGGCGATCGTCGTTCTTAAGGTCAGCGAGAGGTGTTCCGACATGGCTCCTCCGGTCGATTGCGATAGGAGAACGGTCGCGCGTCGTGGAGGCGAGCGCAAGCGCTTCCGCGATATTGTGTTCAATGATAGCGAAAAAAGACGCTCATGAGCGGAAAATGTGGGATCTCGAGCTTCTCCGGTAGACGGACTTGCTACGGCTCGCAGGCTGTGGGTGAGGTCGTGAAGGCGCTGATGGCGACGTCATCGAGGTACCATCCGTCGTAAACGATGGACACGTCCGAATGGAAGAAGAACCGTAAGCGGAAATTGGACACCGCGTACGTGGTCGAAATCGAGGCCGACGGCTGCAGCCAGGATCCGGTCGTGCTGCCGTAGGACGGACCCCATGCTGTGGTCCAAGTGGTGCCGCCGTCGTTGCTCACCTCCATTCTCCCGTAGTCGCAGCAGGTCTCACCCGCGTACCACTGCCACCACCCCACCTGGAGCGCCGGCGCGGCGGATAGGCTCGAAAGATCGATGTTCGGAGACGTGATGTAGCCGTCCTCGTAAACCAAATAGACGCCGTGCAGCTCCGTCGCCCACAGGGACGATCCGCTGTGCGCCGCCATCGGGCCGCTCGTCGGGGCGCCGTGCTCCCAGGTGGTCGTCGAGCCGCTCACCGCGTACCCGCCGTTGCTCGAATCGAAGTTCTGGCTGTAGGTCGCCGAATTGGTGACGAGGGGGGCGACGCAGAAGTCGTCGACGTACCAACCGGCGCCGACGACTGAGCTGTCGGAAGTGAAGTGCAGCCGGAATCGGAAGTTGGACACCGCGTACGACGAGCCAGCCAGGTAGGTTTGTTTCGTCCAAGTCGATGCGGTGACGTCTGTGTTGTCGAAGGGACCGTAGACGACCGACCACGTCGCGCCGCCGTCGTTGCTGATCTCGACGCTGAGGTAGTCGCAGCAGCTCTCGCCCGCGTACCACTGCCACCAGTTCAGGGAGACGCTGCTCCCTGAATATGCGCTCAGGTTGATGATCGGTGAGGTGATGTAGCCGTTCTCGCTGTTCGTGTAGTCCCCGCTCAGGTTCGTGGCCCAGACGTTGGAGCCGGTGTGCGCGGCGGAGGGACCGCTCGTCGGCGCGCCCCAGGCGAAGGTCGTCGTGCCGCTCGCCGTGAAGCCGCCGTTGGTCGAGGTGAAGTTGGCGGACCAGGCGCAAGTGGCGCACGCCGGACAGACGCCGCAACCTTCCGACTCGACTTCGGACACGCACAGACTGTCCCAAGAGGTGGAGCAGCAGTACGAATCAACTGCACAAACGCACGACGAGATCGCGGAGTTCGTGCACCCGGTCCCGCTGTGAACCGTACAGCAATCGCCGACGTCGGTTATCGTTCCGACGCAGCTGCCATCCGTCTGGCACGTGTCGCCAGTGGTCCCCGGGTCGCCGTCGTCGCAGGCCGCGGCCGTCCTCCATGCCCAGGAGCCGCCGGCGTTGGTGCAGCGGTAGCTCGTGCCGCCGCAGCTCATGGTCTGGCACATGGTGTGGGTCGTCGCGTCGCAGGTCGTCGCCGTGCCGCCGCCGCACGCGCCGTTGGCCAGGTTGGCCCCGCACCCGGAGCACGCCCTGCTCGTGGTCAGGAGGTTCGACCCGCAGCTGTCCGTGCAGGAGCCGGCCGCGGTGCCGCAGCCCGCTCCGCCGGTGCACGTCACGGTGCAGCACTCGTTGCCGCCGCCCACGGCGCAGGTGGTCGTCGCGGCGGTGCACGAGCAGGCGTTGCACACGTCGCCCGTGCCGCTGCAGGTGCGCGTGCAACTCGGCGGGTAGTTGTAGTAGACGCTCGCCGCGCAGTAGTCCGCCGCGCAGGTCGTCGTGCCGCAAGACGTGCCCGCGGGCATCGGCGTCTCGGTGCAGGCGCTCGTGCCGTTGCACGCCCTGTTCATGCAGGACGTGGACGTGCAGGTGATCGCGGAGCCCTGGCAGACGCCGCCGCCGCACACGTCGCTGTAGGTGCAGGCGTTCCCGTCGTCGCACGCCGTGCTCGTCCGCCAGGCCCAAGTGCTGCCATTGTACGTGCAGTTGTACGTCAGACCGCCGCAGCTCACGGTCTGGCACGCGGTGTGGGTCGTCGCGTCGCAGGTGTAGGTCCCGCCGCCGCCGCAGGTGCCCGTGGCCCCGGCCGCCCCGCACCCGGTGCAGGACGAGGCCAGCGTGATCACGTTCGCGCCGCAGGACTCGCCGCCGCCGCAGGTGCCGGTCGCCGTGGAGCAGCCCGAGGCCGGGGTGCACACCGCGTTGCAGCAGCCTCCGGCGGTGCACGCGGTCGTGGCGGGCGTGCACGAGCAGTCGTCGCAGGCGCCGAACCCGTCGCAGTAGTCCGTGCAGGAGGCGCCGTAGTTGTACCAAGTCGTACCGACACACGTGTCCGCCGGGCAGGGCGTCGTGCCGCAGGTCGTCGTGTCGGGGAGCGGCGTCTCGGCGCACGTGGCGTCGCCGTCGCACGCCGAGTTCATGCAGGCCGTCGACGTGCAGGTGACCGAGGTGCCGTTGCAGCTGCCGCCGAAGCAGAGGTCGCCGTAGGTGCAGGCGTTCCCGTCGCTGCAGGAGACGGCCGTGCGCCACTCCCAGTTGCCGCCGGCGTTGGTGCAGTAGTACGTGTTGCCGCCGCAGCCCATGCTCTGGCACAGGGAGTGGGTGGAGGAGTTGCAGGTGTTCACCGTGCCGCCGCCGCAGAGCCCCGCGGCTCCGGCCGGGCCGCAGCCCGCGCAGGACTGCCCCAGGATCAGCTGGTAGCTCGAGCACTCGTCGGCGCAAGCGCCGCTCGCGGTGAGGCAGCCCGAGCCTTCGTCGCACGCCGCGGTGCAGCACTCGTTGCCGGCTCCCACGCCGCAGGTCGACGTGGCGGCGGTGCACGAGCAGGCGTTGCACGTGTCGCTCGTGCCGCTGCAGGTGCGCGTGCAGCTGGCCGGGTAGTTGTAGAAATCGAGGACGCTGCAGTAGTCCGCCGGGCAGGCCGTCGTGCCGCACGTCGTGGACGACGGCTTCGGCGTCTCGGTGCACGCGCTCGTGCCGTTGCACGTCTTGGTCATGCAGGAGGTGTCCGTGCAGGTGAGGGTGGTGCCTTTGCACGTTCCGATCGAACAGAGATCGTTGAAGGTGCACGGGTTGCCGTCGTCGCAGGTCGGATCCGAGGTCCAGCCCCAGCCGAACACCGGGTCCTCCAGGCAGTAGTAGAGCGTCCCGCCGCAGTTCTGCGCCTCGCACTCCGAGCTCGAGAATTCGTCACAGGCGTAGGAGCCGCCGGCCACGCACGTGCCCGCGGCGCCCGCCGCCCCGCAGCCCTGGCAGGTCTGGCCCACCTCGAGCAGGTTCTCCGTGCAGGTGTCCCCGCCGGTCCCGCACGTGCCCGCCGCGGTCTGGCACCCGAGCGTCGCGTTGCACACCGCCGTGCAGCACTCGTTGCCGCCGCCCACGCCGCAGGTCGCCGGCGTCGCGGTGCACGAGCAGGCGTTGCACGTGTCGTCCGTCCCGCTGCAGTACCGGGTGCAGGTCGCCGGGTAGTTGTAGTAGTCGAGGGTGGAGCAGTAGTCCGCCGGGCAGGCCGTCGTGCCGCACGTCGTGCCCGAGCTCTTCGGCGTCTCGGTGCACGTGCTCGTGCCGTTGCACGTCGAGGTCATGCAGTCCGTGGACGTGCAGGTGACCGTGGTCCCGGTGCAGCTGCCGCTGAAGCAGGCGTCGTTGAAGGTGCACGAGTTGCCGTCGTCGCACCCCACCGACGTGCGCCAGGCCCAGGTGCCCCCGGAGTTCGTGCAGCGGTACGTCGTGGCGCCGCAGGTCATGACCTGGCACATCTCGTGGCTCGCGGCGCTGCACGTGTGCACCGTGCCGCCGCTGCAGATCCCCTCGGCGTTGTTCGCGCCGCAGCCCTGGCAGCTCTCGCCGAGGGTGATCTGGTTCGCCGTGCAGGTCTCGGCGCAGGCGCCGTTCGTCGTGAGGCAGCCGCCCGTGGCCGCGTCGCAGCCCGTCACGCAGCACTCGTTGGCCGCGCCCACGCCGCAGGTCGTCGTCGCCGCGGAGCACGAGCAGCTGTTGCACGTGTCGCTCGTGCCGCTGCAGTAGCGGGTGCAGGTCGCCGGGTAGTTGTAGTACACGCTCGACAGGCAGTAGTCGGCCGCGCAGGCCGTGGTGCCGCAGGTCGTGCCCGAGCTCTTCGGTGTCTGCGTGCAGATGCTCGTGCCGTTGCACGTCTTGGTCATGCAGGCCGTGTCCGTGCAGGTGACGGCCGCGCCCTGGCACGTCCCGCCCGAGCAGGCGTCGTTGTAGGTGCACGCGGCGCCGTCGTCGCAGGTCGGGTCCGCGGTCCAGCCCCGGCCGTCCACCGGGTCCTCCAGGCAGTAGTACTGCACCCCGCCGCAGCTCCGCGCCTCGCACTCGGGGTGCGTGCCGTCGTCGCAGGTGTACGAGCCGCCAGCGACGCAGACGCCGGTCGCGCCTCCCGCCCCGCAGCCCTCGCAGACCTGGCCCACCTCCAGCAGGTTCTCCCCGCAGGTGTCGCCGCCGGTCCCGCACGAGCCCGCCGCGGTCTGGCACCCGAGCGTCTCGCTGCACGACGCCGTGCAGCACTCGTTGCCCGCCCCCACCCCGCACGCCGTCGTCGTCGCCGTGCACGAGCAGGCGTTGCACGTGTCGCTCGTCCCGCTGCAGTACCGCGTGCAGGTCGCCGGGTAGTTGTAGTAGTCGAGGCTCGTGCAGTAGTCCGCCGGGCACGCCGTCGTGCCGCACGTCGTCGACGACGGCTTCGGCGTCTCGGTGCACAGGCTCGTGCCGTTGCACGTCTTGGTCATGCAGGACGTGGACGTGCAGGAGACGCCGATCCCCTCGCACACGCCGCCCGAGCAGACGTCGCCGTACGTGCACAGGTTCCCGTCGTCGCACGCCGTGCTCGTCCGCCACGCCCACGTGCCGCCCGAGTTCGTGCAGCGGTACGTCGTGCCGCCGCAGAGGCTCGTCTGGCACGAGGTCGCCGCGCTGCACGTCGTGGACGTCCCCGGGCTGCACGTGCCGTCGGCCAGGTTCTCCCCGCAGTCCATGCAGAGCCGGCCCGTCGTCACGGTCGTCGCGTTGCAGATGTCCGCGCAGGCCCCGGCCGCCGTGTTGCAGCCGGTGACGTCGTCGCACCCGACGGTGCAGCACTGGTCCAGCGGGCCCACGTCGCAGAGATCCTCCGTGTCGGCGCACGAGCAGGGGCTGCACGTGTCGTCGACCCCGCTGCAGGTCCGCGTGCAGGTCTCCGGGTAGGAGTAGAACGCGTCGGAGACGCAGAAGTCCGCCGGGCAGGCCGACGAGCCGCACGTCGTCGACGACGGCTTCGGCGTCTCGGTGCACGCGCTCGTGCCGTTGCACGTCTTGGTCGTGCAGGTCGTGTCCGTGCAGCTGACGGCCGCGCCCTGGCACGCCCCGCCCGTGCAGACGTCGTCGTACGTGCACGCGTCGCCGTCGTTGCAGAACGACTCCATCGTCCAGCCCCAGCCGTCCACCGGGTCCTCCAGGCAGTAGTACTCGTCCCCGTCGCAGCTCCGCGCCTCGCACTCCGAGTGCGTGGCGTCGTCGCAGGGGTACGAGCCGCCGGCCACGCACGTGCCCGCCGCGCCCGCCGCCCCGCAGCCCTGGCAGCTCTGGTTCACCTCGAGCAGGTTCTCCGTGCAGGTGTCCCCGCCCGCCCCGCACAGCCCGGCCGCCGTCTGGCACCCGAGCGTCGCGCTGCACGACGCCGTGCAGCACTCGTTCCCGGCCCCCACGCCGCACGCCTTCGGCACCGCCGTGCAGGCGCAGGCGCTGCACGTGTCGTCCGTGCCGCTGCAGTATCGCTGGCAGCTGGCCGGGTAGTTGTAGAAGTCGAGGACGCTGCAGTAGTCCGCCGGACAGGCCGTCGTGCCGCACACCGTCGACGACGGCTTCGGCGTCTCCAGGCACGCGCTCGTGCCGTTGCACACCGAGCTCATGCAGTCCGTGGACGTGCAGGTGATCGTCGTGCCGACGCAATTGTCGCTGAAGCAGACGTCGTTGTAGGAGCACGGGTCGCCGTCGTCGCACAGCACCGACGTGCGCCAGGCCCAGGTCCCCCCGGTGTTCGTGCAGCGGTACGTCGTGCCGCCGCAGGTCAGGGTCTGGCAGATGTCGTGGCTCGCGGCGCTGCACGTGTACGACCCGCCGCCCGAGCAGATCCCCTCGCCGCCGGCCCCGCCGCAGCCCACGCAGAACTGCCCGATGAGCAGCTGGTTCGCCGTGCAGCTCTCCGGGCAGACGCCGTCCTCGGTCAGGCAGCCGCCCGACGCCGCGTCGCACGTCGCCACGCAGCACTGGTTCGCCGGCCCCACCCCGCAGGGCGCCTCCGCCGCGGTGCACGAGCACGCCTCGCAGGTTTCGTCCGTGCCGCTGCAGTACCGCGTGCAGCTCCCGGGGTAGTTGTAGAACACCGTCGAGACGCAGTAGTCCGCCGGGCAGGCCGACGTCCCGCAGCTCGTCGTGTCGGGCTGCGCCGTCTCCGTGCACGCGCTCGTGCCGTTGCACGTCCTCGTCATGCACTCCGTCGACGTGCAGTCGACCGCCGTGCCCTCGCACGCCCCGCCCGTGCAGGCGTCGTCGTAGGTGCACGGGTTCGCGTCGTCGCACGCCGCGCCCTCGCGCCACTCCCACGCGCCGCCCGCGTTCGTGCAGAGGTAGTCCACCCCGCCGCACGCCCGCTGCTCGCACGCGTTCGCCGAGTCGCAGCCGTACGCCGTCCCCGCGCCGCACGTCCCGTCCGCCAGGTTCGCGCCGCAGCCGTCGCACGGGCTCTCCACCGTGAGCGCCGTCGCGCTGCAGGTGTCGGGGCAGGCCCCCGCCGTCGTCACGCAGCCCATGCCGTCGACGCACGTCGCCTCGCAGCACTCGTTGGCGCCGCCCACGGCGCAGGCCGTCCCGTCCAAAGGCGTGCAGGTGCACGCGCCGCACCCCCCGGCCCCGTCGCAGCTGTTCGCGCAGCTCTCCGGGTTGTGCCAGTAGGTGCCCCCGTCGCAATAGTACTCGAGGCACGCCGTCGTGCCGCAGGTCGTCTCGCCCCCGTACTGATCGCAGGCGCCGTAGCCGTCGCAGGAGCCCGTCGTGCCGCAGCTCTCCGGGGCCTCCTCCGCGCACTCCTCGGACGGATCCTCGCCGGCGCCGATGAACGAGCAGACCCCCTCCATGTCCAAGAGGTTGCACGCCTCGCACTCGCCGTCGCAGACGTCGTCGCAGCAGTAGCCGTCCACGCACAGCTCCACGTCGCCGCACAGCTCCAGCGCCGTCTCCTCCGTGCAGGGGACCGGCTCCGTGCCCGCGTCCCCATCGGTATCGGTATCGCTGTCCGTGTCGGTATCGGAATCGGTATCGGTGTCCGTGTCGCTATCGGTATCCGTGTCGGTGTCGATATCGGTGTCGGTGTCCGCGCCCGTCTCCGAATCCGTCGTCGTGTCCGTGTCGTCGTGCTTGGTGACGTCCACCTCGGCGCAGCCGACCGACATGGCGACGAACAGGGGAATTGCCGATTTCCAGAAGGTGACGTGATGGCTCGGCATATGTTTCTCCTCTGTTTTGAGTAGTCGACGTCTATTAGTGGATACAATCATAGCGAAAAATGATGCTCTTTGGTGAAAAAAGGGGCAATTGATTCCGATGGCCGCGCGCGCGGGCAAAATCGGATTCTTCGCGGGTTTCAAATGCCTTTTCACGGGGCTCCACTTCGCCTACGGGCGGCAGCACCGTGAGCTCGCTGCGTTCTACCTGCCGCCCATGCTGTTCGGGATTCTCGTCCTCATTGCGGGCTGGATTGTCTTCGGGCGCGTCGTGGACGACATCGTCGCGCTCGTCTGGAGCGAGCCGGAAGCCTGGTACCTGTATGCGCTCTGGAGGATTCTCTCGGTCCTCCTGTGGGTCATCTGCGCCGCGGGGACCGCGGTGGTCGCCGTGTTCTGCATCATGATCGCGGCCGCACCCGTCAGCGACTTCATCTCCGAGCGCGTCGAGGGGATCCTCGGGACGTGGACGCCGCGGCCGTTCAGCGTGCGGTTCCTCCTGCGCGATCTGGGCAGCACCGTGCTGCTCGAGCTGCGGCGCGCCCTCATCAAGCTGGCTTGGCTCGTCCCGCTGTTCCTCGCGAGCCTGTTCATCCCGGTCGTGGGGCAGATCGCGTACATCGTGGTCGGCGGCTACATCCTGGCCAAGTACCTGGGGATGGACTACGTCGATTGGAGCCTGGCGCGGCGTGGCTACTCGTGGCGCGAGCGGTTCGTGTTCGCCAAAGCGCACCGGGCGGCGCTCCTGGGGTTCGGGACGGCGGTGATCCTGGCGCTGATCGTGCCGTTCGGTTTCATTGCGGTCTGGCCGGGGGCCGTGGCCGGAGGTACCATCCTGTGCACCCGGCTCGGCCCGGAGGACAAGCGCGGCTCGCGGAGGGATTGATACTCTCGATGAAGGGGTTCAACGGCCGATCGTTGCTGATGGTTGTCTGGACGGTCGTCTGGACCTGTATCGGCCTCGTGACCATCGTCATCGATCCCACCGGGCACGCCTTCATGTATTTCGCGCGGATCGGGTGGGCGCCCCAGGTGCTCTGGGTTGGCGGGATCAAGGTCGTGCGCCGCGGCGGGGAGGGGATGGACTGGCGGCGGCCGTACGTCGTCACGTCGAACCACCAGAGCCAGGTCGACATCCCGATCCTGTTCGCGAGCCTCCCGATGTCGGTCCGGTTCCTGGCCAAGCGGAGCCTGTTCTACATCCCGGTGTTCGGCTGGTCGCTGTGGTTCGCGCGGTTCGTCCCGGTCGACCGCGGATCGAGCCGCAAGGCGCGCAGGTCGATAGACACAGCGGCCGTGAAGATCCGCAACGGACCGTCGCTCGCGGTCTTCCCGGAGGGGACGCGCACGCCGAACGGAAAGCTCCAGGCGTTCAAGTCGGGCGCGTTCGTCCTGGCCGTCAAGTCGGGCGTGTCGGTGCTCCCGGTCGCGATCCGGGGCTCGTACGACGTCGTTCCCAAGCACCGGCTCGGGGTGAAGCCCGGGACGGTCGAGTTGATCGTCGGCAACCCGATCTCGACCGACACGCTCGATCTGAGCGACCGGGAGAAGCTGAAGAACCTCGTCCGGGACCGCATCCAGCGGATGCTCGACACGGGGGAGCCGGCCTGAAGATCCGGGCGGGACATCCGAAACGCGGGGTCGATTCCACGTCTGGAATGGGAAACGGTGCTATCCTGGACCGATGGCCGCGCCACGGGGCGCGCGGCGAGGAGGGAGAGATGCGAAGGACGCTCATCGTCGGGTTGGCGCTCGTCGCGGCCGGGCTCGCGCTGTGGCGGTGTTCCGCGTCGGACAGGGACGTCGCGAACGGCGACGCGGACACGGACACGGATACCGACACGGACACCGACACGGACACGGACTCGGACACCGACGGCGACACGGACTCGGACACCGAGACCGAGAGCCCCTGGGGGCCGAACATGTGCCCGGGCGAGGTGCAGTCGTTCATCTGGATCTCGAACACCGGCAACAGCGAGTCGCCCTCCGCCGCGCAGGGGACGGTCTCCAAGGTCTGCACGATCAACGGCGACGAGGTGGCGCGCTACGTCACGAGCCCGCAGGGCACGGCCGGCGACCCCTCGCGCACGTCGGTGAACCTGCACGGGGACATGGTCGTGACGAACCGCGATCCCAACCCCGGCCCGTCGTCGGTCACGAAGTTCATCGCGGACTACTCGGAGTGCGTCGACGCGAACGACAACGGCGAGATCGAGACCTCCACGGGGCCGGACGACGTGCTGCCGTTCGGCGAGGACGAGTGCATGGCCTGGAACACCCCGCTGACGACCGGCACGATGTCGATAGGCGCGCGCGCCACGGCCTGGGACGGCGAGGAGGACCCGGATACCGGGCTCGGCGGCCACGTGTACATCGGCGCGATGACGAACAAGACGGTGTACGTGATCGACGGCGACACCGGCGAGATCATCACCGCGCAGGCGACGAGCCTCGCCCACTACGGCGGCGCGATGGACGGGAAGGGCAACTTCTGGACCGTGGCGATGGGGTGCACGATCGGCCTGTGCAGCATCGAGCGGATCAACGTGCTGGAGCTCACCGACAACGAGACGTTCAGCGTGCACTGCGGGTACGGGATCTCCGTCGACGCGCAGGGCAGGGTCTGGACCGCAGGGACGAACACGTTCGGCGGCGGCGGCTGCATCTCCCGCTTCGACCCGCTGACGGAGGTGAACGACTGGGTCACCACGGCCGCGGCGGACTTCAACCGCGGCATCGCCGTGGACGGCAACGGAACCGTATGGGCCGCGTGCACGTCCGGCGACATCATCCAGGTCGACGAGGAGACCATGGACTTCACCCGCACCACAGTTGTCGGGGCGAGCGAGATGGTCGGTGTCGCGATCGACTACGAGGGGTACGTCTGGACCGTGGATCGGGCCGGCAGCAAAGCATACAAGATCGACCCCGTCGATCCGACGATCCAGACCGCGGTCCCGATCGGGCCGTTCCCCTACACGTACAGCGACATGACGGGCATGCAGCTCAAGAACGTGACCCCGATCGAGTAGCCTCCCCTCCCGCCAGCTCGTTGATCCGCCGCGCGATCGCCTCGAGCGGGAGCACCTCGTCGGCGAGCCCCGCGGCGATGACCGCGCGCGGCATGCCGAAGACGATCGAGCTCTCCTCGTCCTGCGCGACGTTGTAGCTCCCCTTCCGGGACAGGGCGCGCACGCCGTCGGCCCCGTCGGCGCCCATGCCGGTCATCACGATCGTGAGGACCGGGCCGGCGCCTATGCCCGCGACCGAGGAGAACAGCACGTCCACCGACGGGCGGCAGCTGTGCACAGGGGGCGAGTCCTCGAGGCCGACGACGAGGCCGCTGTCCGCGGCGCGCACGACCATGTGGCGGCCGCCCGGCGCGATGAGCACCTCGCCCGCGGCGACCGGCTCGCCGTCGCGGGCCTCGCGCACGGGCAGGCGGCTCTTCTTGTCGAGCTGGCCGGCGAACGACCGCGTGAAGCCCTCGGGCATGTGCTGCACGACGAGCACCGGCGCCGCGAGCCCGGGGGCGAGCGCAGGGATCACGGCGGAGAGGGCCCTCGGGCCGCCGGTCGAGGCGCCGATGAGCACGAGCGGCACGCGCGCCGGGGGAGGGAGCAGGGATCGCCGCGTGGGCGCGGGCGGCGCGGTCCGCGCCGCGGCGGCCGTGGCCTCCGCGCGGGAGAGGCCGAGGCGGACGCACTCGAGCACGTAGGAGAGGGCGATCGAGAGCGCGCGGTGGCTCGCGTCGTAGCCCATCACCTGCGGCTTGGGGATGAAGTCCAGGGCGCCGAGCTCGAGCGCCTGCATCGTCGTCTGCGCGGCGCTCCTGTTGGCGCCCGCGACCATGACCACGCCCACGCGGGGGTGGAGGCGCGCGATCTCGCGGAGCGTCGCCAGCCCGTCCATGTTGGGCATCTCCACGTCCAGGAGGACGAGGTCGACGGGCCCCGCGGCCAGCGCGGCGAGCGCCTCGACGCCGTCGGCGGCCTCGCCCGCGACGCGCACCCCCGAGAGCCGCGAGACGACGTCGATGAGCAGCCGCCTGTAGACGCGGCTGTCGTCCACGACGAGCACGGAGGTGGCTCTCTCCTTCGGCATCGGCGCATCCTGTTCCAGTCGGCCCGCCGAATCAACAGGAGTTCCGCGGGCCGCGTTCCGGCCGCCTGGAGACCGTGTATACTTCGCGCCCATGGACTGGAACGGGTACACCGCCGCGTTCGCCGCCGCGCTCCTCGCGCACCGCGCCACGGAGCTCGCGCTCGACGCGGCGCAACTCCGGCACCTCGCGCGCCGGCGCGACCGGGTGCCCGCGCACCTCGAGGGGGAGATCGATCTCGAGACGGTGCGGCGCGCCGCGAGGTACGCCGCGGAGAAGATCCGGTTCGGGATGATCGCGCGCTGCTTCGACTGCGCGGTCCTCTGCTTGTTCGTCGCCTCGGGGTTCGAGGCGCTCGACCGCGCGGCCGCGCTCCTCGCTCCGCCAGGCGTGCCGCGGGGGCTCGCGTTCTTCGCCGGGCTCGGCCTCGCGCTCTTCGCCGCGAGGCTGCCGTTCGACGCGTGGGCGACGTTCGCGATCGAGGCGCGCCACGGCTTCAACCGGCAGCGCCCGGCCGGGTTCATCGCGGACAAGGCCAAGGAGCTCGCGATGGGCGCCGCCCTCGGCGGGGCGCTCCTCGCGATCGTGCTCCTGCTCGCGGTCGCGTTTCCGCGCGCCTTCCCGCTCGCCGCGTTCGCCTGCGTCGCCGCGTTCCAGCTGCTCCTCGCGTGGTTCTACCCGGTCGCCATCCTGCCGCTGTTCAACAGGCTCGTCCCGGTCGGCGGCGCGCTCGCGGAGGAGATCGGCGCGCTGGCGGGGCGGATCGGCTTCCCCTTGCGGGGCGTCGTGTCGATGGACGGATCACGGCGCTCGGTCCACGTGAACGCGTTCATCGTGGGGCTCGTCGGCGCGCGCCGGGTCGTCCTCTACGACACCCTCGTCGAGAAGCTCGGCCGCCCCGAGCTGCTCGCGGTCGTCGCGCACGAGCTCGGCCACTTCTCGCTCGGGCACGTCCGGCTGCGGCTCGGCCTCGCGCTCGGCGCGCTGGCCGCGACGTTCGCGGCGCTCGGCGCGGTGTACGCGGATCCGGGGCTCGCCCTCGGGATGGGGTTCGCCGCCTGGAGCCCGCACGCGGCGCTCGCGGGGTTCTCCCTGATCGCGGCCGAGGCGTCGTTCCCGTTCGGCTGGCTCGGGCGGGTCGCGTCCCGGAGGCTGGAGCGCGCGGCGGACGCGTTCGCGGTCCGGGCGGCGGGCGGGGCGGAGCTGAAGGGGGCGCTCCTCGCGCTCCACAAGCAGAACCTGGCGAGCCCGGGATCGGCCAGGGCGTACCGCGCGTACTACAACACCCACCCGACGCTCAAGGAGCGGCTCGCGGCGATCCGGGTCCTGGCGGGGGAGGGAGCCTGTCGGGATCGGGGGGACCTCGACCCTACTTCGACGTCTCCTGGGCGAAGTACTTCGCGGTGAGCGGCTCCCCGACCGCGGCCTCGACGAACTGGGGCCACGGCTGCGACATGCCGGGCTTGAACACCTTCTCGTTGAGGAACGCGCCGAAGTCCTTGCGGCCGTTGAACGAGAGCTCGTTCGTCGGCCCGGTGTGACCGGCCATCTTCGCGAGCGCCCCGCGGAGCTGCGCCGCGAAGAGCTCGCCGAGCATGTAGTTGTGGTAGTACACCGGCGCGACCGAGAAGTGCGGCTTCGACGCCCAGTCGGCCTTGTCGCGGTTCGCCGGGCGGTGGAGCATCTGGTAGCGCTCGACCATGTCCCACCACAGCGTGTCGAGATCCTGCTCCGGGTTCTCGTACAGCGCCTTCTCGAAGTTGAGCATCACGAGCGTCCACCGCGCGAAGATGAGCTGCTCGCGCCGGCGCTGCTCGAGGATCGCACCCTCGACCTTCTTGACCTTCTTCTCGTCGGCCTGGGCGTACGCGATCATCCACGACGGGTTCCCGGCGAGCGCGCCGAACAGCATGGCGATCGCCTCGGTGGTGAACGTGTGGGCCGCCTCTCGGAGGTTGTACGTCAGCCCCTTGTCTATCCCCTTGTAGTAGATCGCGTGGCCCTCCTCGTGCAGGGAGGTCTCCATCCAGTCGACGTCCGGCTTGATGTTGAGCAGCGTGCGGATGTCGTCGCCGCGATCGATGGAGATGCAGAAGGCGTGCTGGCTCTTTCCCTCGCGCTCGTACAGATCGGAGCGCGCCACGATGTCGTCGCACGGCAGCCCGATGTCGGAATAGAACCGCTCCGTGATCTTCATGATCTCTTTCTTGGGCTTGTCCTTGTAGAAGTCGCTCAGGTCGACCGCGGCCGACGGCGGCGCCGCCTGGAAGAACGGGTTGTCGTAGTGCCAGGGCATGAGCCCCTCGGCCTTGACCTTGAGCTTCTTCGCGATCTCGCCGTCGAGCTCGTCCTTCATCGCCTGGAACGGCGCGTTGGTCGTCTGCTCGAGCTCGGCGAAGATCGCGAGGATCTGCGCCGGATCGTGCTCCTGCAGGCGGATCTGCATGTCCCAGTAGTTCGCGTAACCGAGCGTCGCCGCGGCCTTGTTGCGCACCCTGGCGAGCTCGACGAGCTTCGGCGCGACCTCCTCGCCGACCTGCTTGAGGCCCTCCCAGATCTCCTGGCGCTTGTCCGACTTCTTCTCCTTGGCGAGCATCTCGAGCGCGTCGTTGTTGGACAGCTCCTTGCCGCCGAGCTTCACGCGGTAGACGTTGAACACCTGCTCGATCTCGTTGGAGCGCTTCACGATGTCCTCGAGCACGTCCGCCGGCAGCTGGTTGCCCTTGAACGAGAGGTACGCGACCTCGAGCGCCCGCGCGGCCTGCGGCTCGATCTCGGCCTTGTGGTCGAGGAGGGTCGCGACCTTCTGGTAGCGCGCCGCGTCGCTGTGCATCTTCTTGAGGGCGAGGTCGGCGGCGGCGTAAGCCTCGAACTCCTCTTTCTTGCCGGAGTTCTGCGCGTTCCACCAGCTCGTGGTGAACGCCTTCTCCATGGTCGCGAGCTCCGTGAGGTACACGTCCAGGAACAGCTTCGCCTCCGCGTTGTAGTCCACGGGCTTCACCTCCGCCCCCGGCAGGTTCGACTGCCCGGGCTCCTGCGCCGTCGTGCCGCCGCAGCCCGCGAGGGCGAGCGCGAGAACGGCGATGACGACCGAACGAGCGATGTTCTTCGACATGGATCTCCCCTTCCTGCGCCCTACGCGAGCGCCTTGACGATGCCTTCCGCGTTGACGAGCCGCTCGAGCTGGTCGCGGAACGCCTTCGGGACGACCTTCTTGGAGTACCCGGCGGGGTTCATCGCGCTGCCCTTGAGATCGTCCTTCCCGTCCTCGGCGCCGGTGACGCGCGCCTCCGCGAGGACGTTGCCGCCCGCGTCGAGGACCCGCGCGACGAGGAGGTAGTGCATCCCGACCTTCATGTACGTATCGGACTGCCACTTCTCGATGTCGACGAGCAGAAGCTTCGACGCGCCCGACGCCTGGAGAGCGGCGATCGCCGCCGGGTCGTCCGCGAGGGGGTCGATCTGGATCGCGTTGGCCTTGAGCCCCTTGGCCTTGAGCCCCTTCGCGATCACGTCCGCCGTGACCTGCGCGAGCGGCAGGCGCCCGCGCACCGAGACGTCGAACGGGTTGCCGAAGCCGCCGCGGAGCGTCCCGACGAAGAACGGCGGCTTGGCGCCGGAGCGGATCCACTCGCGCTTGTCGAGCGCCGCGACCGCGACGGACGCCGAGCCCGATGCCGCGAGCGTCAGGAGCGCGCTCGCGAGGTCGAAGGACTGCCCGACGGCCAGGCAGCCGCCGCAGAGGACGGCGAGGGGGAGGAGGACGGCGAACAGCCGCAGGGTCGTGCGCAGCATGGGTGATCCTTTCTTCCTTTCCGAACCGGTTCGGTTTCGCTTTCGTACCACAGAAGCGCCCGGCACGTCCCGCGAAACTCGAGCGCGGACGCGCGGCGGCGCCGTTGAATAGCCCATGGCATTTCGCATCGATTGGGGTATGTTCGGGCGCGG
>JALNZK010000126.1 GCA_023229365.1 Pseudomonadota bacterium
GGGGTGGGGGCGGAGGGGGAGGGGGGGGGTCCTGCTCGCCATACAGCGCGCGGTACCCCTCCTGCCACTCGGCGACGTCAATCCCCTGGCCCCGGAGCGCGGACGAGAGCACCTCTCCCGAGGCGTTCACGACGCTGCCGGTCACGTTGACCCCCTCGAGCGGGAACACGGCGAGCCGATCTCCGGCCGCCCTCTCCTCGGCGCCGGCGCCGAAGGCCGCCAGACAGGCCGCTGCGCAGACCGCGATTCCGACCCTCTTCGTCATGACATCCTCCCCGGCGCTGGCGTCGCTCCCCGTCCGCCGAGCGCCCTCACAGTGTGCCTGGAAACCGCGTCGGAATCCACTGCAATCCCGATGCCAACGTTTCCCCTAAAGCCGAACACGCGGCCTTTCGGCGATTCGACCCCGGCTGCGACCCGCTGCGCCGCATCGGGTGTGTCGCGCGCACCACAACTTCCCCCGAAGCGGCGTATGAAAAATGCGACATTTTTGTCAGAAGGATCCACCGGCTAGAAATCGATGCCCGCCAGGACCATCGGGCCGTGGCCGAAGCGCCCGCGCTCCGCGATGTCGAACGCGTACCGAAGCTCAAAATGCACCCGGATCGACGTATGGCGCAGCAGCTCCACGCCGACCGTGGGGTGCATGTCGAGGCCGAGGTGGGAGTCGGAGTACCGGGTCGCGTCGTTGTAGCCGTCGTGATCGGTGTCGACGCGCTCCCGGATGTGCACCCGACCGCCCACGAACATCCCGACCCCGGCGCCGAGGTACGGCGCGATCGGCGTGTGCGTGAGGTAGTACGCGAAGTCGAATCCGAACCAGAACTGGAGCCCGGGCGTGTCATCGTCGAGCTCGGAATCGATCGCGTCCCCCCCGTAGCCGTAATCGTAATCGACGTGCGCATCATCCGCGAAGTCATCGTACAGATCCGCCGACGCGACGACGATCCCGGCGTTCAGCACGACGAGCAGATCTCCGGTCTCGAGCCGGCCGTCGAACGCGAGCAGCATCCCCGTGTCCATCGTGTCGCCGACGCCGAACATGCCGCCCATGACGATGCCGAAGTTCTTCTCCATCTTGTAGGTGTTCGTCTTGCGCTGCGTCTCGACGACCGTCGCGTTGTCGAGATCCAGCGTCGCGCCGACCGACGCCCCGCCGGCGAGCGCCAGGGAGATCCGCTCCAGCACGCCCACGAGATCGTCGTCGTTCTTCGCCTCGGCGTCGCGGCTCGTGCGCACCCGGCCGTCGAGCGAGCGCTCGTTGATCGACACGCGGATCAACGCGCCGAGCTTCACGAGCTTGCCGTCGATGTAGCCGGTGCAGCCGCGGGCTCGCGCGAGCTCGCCCTTCTCCCCGGCGGCGCGCGGCTCCTCCAGGTCCACGACCTCCACGCCGCGGCTCCGGAGCGCCGAAACGAGCACCTCGGTGGCCGCGCCCGTGCTGCTCGGCGCCACGTTCACCCCCTCGAGCGGGAACACGACGTAGCGCCCGCCGCCCGATCCGGCGTCCGCGCTGGCGGCCCGCGCCGCCGCGCACCCGATGATCGCCGCCGCTACCGCCACCCTCCAGAGCATCGTCCACCTCCCCGCGCGAGGCGCGCCGTTCGTTCGTGGAGCTGCTCACGTGCAAGCGAGGTGCCAAGAGCGCCACGCCGCGGCGGCGCTGGCGCGGGCGGGTTCGTCACGCCTGTCCGCTGTGGCGCTGGAGCCACAGTAGGGGCCGACGGTCTGGCGGAAAATGCGGGTCCGTCCTCAGTCCGCGTCGAGCGGGTCGCCTTCGTCGTCGTCCTCGTCGCCGTCCTGCCCGGGGTCCTCGTCGGGCGTCCCACCCGCGAGCACGGCCCGCAGGTTGCGCACGTCGTCGAGGGCGCGGGGCGTGTCGAGCACGCAGGAAACGTCCGAGAACGGCGCCACCGCCTCGGCGAGCCGCTCGAGATCGTACAGGCCGAGCCGCGAGCCCATCGACGCGAACGGCCCGAGCCGGAAGTACGCGGCGTCCCCCTCGGGGGCGGGATCGCGCAGCGGATCCACGGCGAGGACGAGCCCCATCTCGGCCGCGTGCGCCGCGGCGCGCTCGTGCTCCCACGGGCCGTGCGGCTCCCAGACGATCGCGAGCCCGCGCCTTTCCACGGCCGCGAAGAACGCGGTCATCCGCGCGAGGTTCGACGGGCCGGGCGTGAACGACGGCGGCGTGATCAGGACGAGCGACCGCGCCTCGACCGCGGCCGCGAAGTCCGTGCACCGCGCGAAGAGCGCGAGGTTCTCCTCGCTCGCCTCGAACCCCCCGTAGCCGGCGAGAGCGCCGGGCAGCTGCACGCCCCCGCGGGGCCGCTCCACGAGGTACGACGAGCACTGCGCCGACACCGCGACCGACCCCGGCCAGGCGCGCTTGATCCGCTTCGCCGCGGCCTTCGCCGGCGGCGTGAACCGCCCGTCGCCGAGCTCGACGATCTCGACCGCAGCGAGCACGCGTCGCCTGTCCCGCAGCGGAAAACCGATCGTCCCTACGCGGACCCGTTCGCTCATGGCAACCCCACCCCGGCGATCGGCGCGCCGCACGCGCGGCAGCGGCCCCGATCCACCGCGACGTCACGGATACGATACCCGACGCGATCAATCAACACCGCGCCGCACCCCGGGCAGAACGTCTTCTCGCCGTCCGAGCCCGGCAGGTTCCCGGTATAGACGTGGCGCACACCGCGCGCGAGGCCTATCTCCCTGGCCCGCAGAAGCGTCGCCTCCGGCGTCGGCGGCCGGTCGGCCCAGCGGAACGCGGGGTGAAAGCGCGAGAGGTGCCACGGCATCCCGGGATCGGTCTCGGCGACGAACGCGGCGATCCGGTCGATCTCCTCATCGCCGTCGTTGAAGCCCGGGATGACGAGCGTCGTGACCTCGATCCACACACCCGCCGCGCGCCACGTCCGGATCGCGTCGAGCGTCGCGGACAGCTCGCCTCCCAGCGTGCCGCGGTACGCCCTTTCGTCGAAGCTCTTCAAGTCGACGTTCGCCGCGGCGAGGACGCCCGAGAGAGCCTGCGCGCCCTCGCGGCTCACCTGACCGTTCGTGACGAAGACAACGTCGATGCCTTTCGGCCGCGCGGCCGCCGCGACCTCCTCGGCGAGCTCGATCGACAGCACCGGTTCCGAATAGGTGAACGCGATCGACGCGCACCCGCGGTCGATCGCCGCGGCGACGATCTCGGGCGCGCTCCACGCCTCCGCCGCCCCGGCCTCGTCGGCGCCGGCCCGCAACCGCTGCGACAGCCCGTGGTTCTGGCAGAACGGGCAGACGAGGTTGCACCCGGCCGAAGCAATCGAGAACGTCGTGCTCCCGGGCCGGTAGTGGAAGAGCGGCTTCTTCTCGATCGGGTCGACGGCCGCGGCGAGCAGGAGCCCGTGGGTCGTCACGCGCAGGTCGCCCCCATCGTTGCGCCGCGTGCGGCACGCGCCGAGCCCGCCCTCCGCGATCCGGCAGCGGTGCGGGCACAGGCCGCAGCGGACCGCGCCCTCTCCGAGCGGCTCGGCGAACCTCGCGAGCGGGGGCTGCGGCCGCGTCGGGCTCACTGCTGCGCGAGGCCGAGCGCCTCGAGCACCGCGGCCTCGACCTTCTTCTCGTCGCCCGGGACGTAGCCCTCGTGATCCCAGACGATCTTCTGGTCGCGGCCGATGATCAGGCTGAACGGCGCCGCGCGGCGCGGGTTGAGTTGGTTCGTAACGAGCGTCTCCGCGTCGAGCAGCACCGGGAACGTGAAGCCGCGCTGCTTGACGAACGGCCGCGCGTCGCCCTGCGTCTCCGGCTCGTCCATGGAGATCGAGAGGATCATGAGCCCCTTGTCCTTGTGCGCGTCGTAGAGCGTCTGGAGCTGCTCCATCTCCTTCTTGCACGGCTCGCACCACGTCGCCCAGAAGGAGACGAGGATGACGTTCTTCCCGAGGTAGCTCGACAGCGAGTGCGCCCGGCCGTCGACATCGTCGAGCGTGAAGTCGCTCACGGATCCGGACGACGGCGTGGACGGCGTGGAGGAGGCCGTTCCCCCGCCCGGGGGCGCCCCTCCGCACGACGCGGCGCAGATGGCCAGAAAGAAGAATCCTGCGGCGAGACCGGCTCTGCTTCTCATGCGGTGCTCCTTGTTCGAGGGCGCCGAAGACCGTAGCACAGCGACCGGGCGACGCCAACCGGCGCCGGCTCGGGGGCCAGGGGCGGCCGCGGCGCTGGCCAATAGTCGTGGGATTACTGCGGGTTAGTCCGGCGATGACGCGTCCGATTTGTATTGACCCATCGACGGCTTTCGAACACAATGTCACTTCCTAATTGAAGCGCGGGCGTTCGGATGACCGTTGCCGGTATTGCTTGTGGAAATTGCGATCGGTTGAACCCGATCGAATCGACCGAATGCAGCGAATGCGGCAGCTCGTTGGCGTTGGCGAGCGGCCCTGTCCTGAAGAGTGGAGAGCCGCCCTCGGCGGCACAAAAAGGAGCAGAGGAAGAGCCCATGGAGCAAGCACGCCATTATATCTGCAAGTCGTGCTACAGCCAGGTTCCCGGGGGCCACAAGTTCTGCGGCAAGTGCGGCACGGCGACCGACGCCGACGCGGCTCCCAGGGATCCGAGCTACTTCGGCGACATGCAGACCCCGGGTAAGGCCAAACTCATCTTGATCAAGGGCGAGGGGATGGACGGGATCTCCTACCACCTGAACTCGACCGAGCACGTCGCGGGCCGCCAGGACGGCCCGATCCTGTTCACCGAGGACAAGTGGCTCTCGCCGAAGCACGCGAACTTCATCTACATCGACGGGGCGCTCCGCGTGCGCGACGAGAAGAGCGTCAACGGCGTCTTCATCGCGCTCCGCGGGCCGACCGAGGTGTCGCCTGGCGCCATGTTCATGGCCGGAGAGCAGGTCTTCCGCATCGAGAGCGTGGCCCCGTTCTCGGACGACGCGGAGGCCGACGGCACGTTCTTCTTCGCGAGCCCGCGGACGGACAGCTCCTTCCGAGTCGTGCAGGTGCTCGAGGGTGGCGGCGACGGGATGGTCGTCTGCTCCCACGAGAACGTCGTCATGATCGGCCGGGAAGCGTGCGACATGAACTTCCCGAACGACCCGTACATCTCGGGGAACCACGTGAAGGTCGAGCTCGTCGCCGGGCGGCTGATGCTGGTCGATCTCGGGAGCAAGAACGGGACGTACGTGAAGATCGGCGGCGAGCACGAGCTCACGCACGGCGACTACATCTTCCTGGGCCGGCAGCTGCTCAGGGTCGAGATCGCATCATAGGAGGTCCAAGGTGATACTCTGTCCAACTTGCGGAAAAGAAAACCAGGACCACTACAAGTTCTGCCTCGGCTGCGGATCCGATCTCCCGCGCGCCGGCGCTGACGAGAAGCCGCTCGCGACGACGACGCCGCCGGCGGGGGTCGCCGCCGTCCAGATGGAGCACTTCACGCCGCAGGCGCCGAAGCCGGCGGCAGCCCCGGCACCCGCGCCGAAGCCGCAGCCCACGGCCGCGCCAGCGCCGAAGCCGCAGCCCGCGCCCCAGCCGCAACCCGCGGCCGCGCCGGCACCGGCGCCTGCACCGGCACCCGCACCGGCGCCAGCGCCCCAGGCGGTGGATACGTCGATCTGCTCGAGCTGCGGCGCGCGCATCCAGCCCGGGTTCGCGTTCTGCGGTGCGTGCGGCACGCCGATACCGGGCGCCGCCCCCGCGGCTGCGCCGATCACCGGCTTCGCCAAGGACTCGGCGCGGCTCGTGCTCATCCAGCCGGACGGCACCGAAGGCGGCACGGTCGAGATCCCGACCTCCGAGGTCGCGGTCGGCCGGGACGCGGGAGGGTTCTTCGCCCAGGACGCGTACCTCTCCCCGCGGCACGCGGTGTTCAAGTCGAACCGCGGCGAGTCGGTCACCGTCCGCGACGAGGGGAGCCTCAACGGCGTCTATGTCAAGGTGACGCCGCAGAACCCGCAGGAGATCCGGTCGGGCGACGTGTTCCGCATCGGCCAGGAGCTCATCCTGTTCGAGGCGATCGACCGCGGCGCGCCGATGGGCGACGGCACCGAGAAGATGGGATCGCCGATCGAGGGGTTATGGGGCCGGCTGTCGCTGATCGTCGGCAAGGGCCGGCTCGGCAACTCGTTCCCGGTCGGCGGCGACGGGGTCATCCTCGGCCGCGAGCGGGGCAACATCCTGTTCCCGGAGGACGGCTACGTCTCGGGCGTGCACCTGCGCATCTACTGCGAGGGGAAGAAGTACTTCATCGTCGATCTCGGCAGCTCGAACGGATCGTACTTCAAGGTGAACGGCCGGACGAACGTGAAGCCGGGAGACTTCCTGCTCATGGGCGCGCAGCTGTTCCGCGTCGACGTCTAATCACCCCACGAACCTGACCTCCGGCTCGAGCTCCTCGCCGAAGCGATCCAGCACCGCCGCGCGCATCTTCCCGGCCAGGGCGAGGACGTCCCGCGCGGTCGCGGTGCCCTCGTTCACGATGATGTTGGCGTGCCGCTCGAAGACGGCCGCGTCGCCGACCCGCATCGCCTTGGCGCCGACCTGATCGAGCAGCGCGCCGGCAGCGCGCCTCGGGCCGCCGGGCGACTCGGGCGGCAGGTTCTTGAAGTACGAGCCCGCGGTTCGCGCCCCCCGCGCCGGGTGCTTCTCCCGCCGCACGCCGCGGTTTCTGGCGGAGATCTCCTCGAGGCGCGCGCGATCACCGGGCTCGACCGCGAACGCGGCGCGGGCGATCACGGCCCCTGCCCGGGCGAGCCGCGAGCTGCGGTAGGCGAACGCGAACCAGCCCGGATCGGCGACCTCGATCACCTCGCCTTCGCGCGTGACCAGCGTCGCCGACGCCAGGCGATCGCCGATGGCCGCGCCGAAGCAGCCCGCGTTGCCCCCTATCGCGCCGCCGATCGTCCCCGGGGGCCCGGCTGCGCACTCGAGCCCCGCGAGCCCCGCTGCGATCGATCGCTCGACGACCGCCGCGGTGGCGACCCCGGCGCCGGCCGTGACGCGCCGCCCGCCCTCGCTCACCTCGACGCCGCCTATCTCCACGCGCAGCGCGAGGCCGTCGAAGCCGGCGTCGCTCACGAGGAGGTTGGTGCCGCCGCCGAGGACGAGCACCGGGATCCCGGCGCGGCTCGCCGTCTCGAGCGCCGCCTGGAGCTCCTCGATCCGGGTCGCGCGCGCGAGCAGCGCCGCCGGGCCGCCGATGCGGAACGACGTGTGCGCGCTCAGCGCCGCGTTCTCGAGAACCTCGGCTCCGAGCCTCTCCTCGAGCGCCGCCTTGAGCTGGATCCGCGCCGTGCTCAAAAGTCAGCCACGCACGCGATTGTCTCTTCCGGGCAGTTTTCGTAGGCGCAGGTCAGGATGTCGCCGGACCAGAGACAGCCCGCCATGGTCAGGCACCCGGCGAGATCCCACATGAGATCCTGCGCATCGGTATCGATATTGGTGATGCAGGAGAGGATGTCGCTGCCGTCGACGAGGCACAGGAGCGCGTCGGAGCACGACAACGCCTCGCTATCGGTGTCGCCGTCGCTGTCCGAGTCGACGTCCGAGTCGCCGTCCGAGTCGCCGTCCGAGTCGCTGTCGCCGTCCGAGTCGCTGTCGCCGTCCGAGTCGCCGTCCGAGTCGCTGTCGCCGTCCGAGTCGCTGTCCGAGTCGCCGTCCGAGTCGCCGTCCGAGTCGGTGTCCGCGTCCGCGGTCGCCGGCGGCAGGAGACCCTTCGGCAACTCGTCGCCGCAGGCCGCGACGAGGCACGAGAGCGCGATCACGGCGAGCACCACCCCCCAGGCGTCCTGACGCATCGAAAGCCTCCTTCGAGCCCCGCTTGCGGCCGGCTCGCGAGGCCAGTTTGGACCGGTTTGGCGCGCTTGACAAGCCGCGCCACCTTTGGCTAAATGGCGACCCTTGGCCGAGAGGCCGGGCTCTTTTACAAGCTGGAGGAGTGGCCGAGTGGTCGAAGGCGGCGGTCTTGAAAACCGTTGAGTCGAAAGGCTCCCGGGGTTCGAATCCCTGCTCCTCCGCCGACTTTGGCGACTTGTCGTGATCGAAGTTGGGGAGGTGGCCGAGTTCGGTCGAAGGCGCACGATTGCTAATCGTGTGTACCTCAAAAGGGTACCGAGGGTTCGAATCCCTCCCTCTCCGCCGCTTGGGAATAGAGATGCACCCATAGCTCAGCTGGATAGAGCATCGGTCTACGGAACCGAGGGTCGCGTGTTCGAATCGCGCTGGGTGCGCGGAATGAAATTGGGCACTTACGGAAAGCCGCAGGTGCCCTTTTTCTTGCCCGTTGACACGACGTTGACACGGAAGACGATTTGTCAGCCGGCCGCGCGGTGATCGTTTCCCTGCTCCAGGCTCTTCCCCTCGTGCGGCCGGACGGCCGGGGTCAGCGACTCCACGACGTGCAGCTGCGCGCGCGATCCCAGGTGAGTGTAGCGGTGCGTGCTCGACTCGCAGCGATGCCCGAGCTGCGCCTGTATCGCCTTGATCGACTCGCCGCCCGTCGCCGCCTGGCTCGCCACCGAGTGCCGCCCGATCGCGTGGTGGCCGAGCTCCCGCAGATCCAGCTCGCGCTGCACGAACAGGAGCGGGTGCTTGTAGCTGTCCAGCCACCTCGGGAACGTCCCGTCGTCGGAGAACAGGAACCGTTCGCCGGCGTACCCCTGGTCGATGTGCCACCGGATCGCGTCGAGCACGTCCCGCGTCACCTCCAGCGTGTACGCCTCGTTGTTCTTGCGCGTGCCGATCTGCGCGGGCCGGGTCTTCGTGCCCATCTCCACCTGGACGTCGACGACGAGCTGCGGCGGATCCTCCCGGATCTTGTCTCGTGAGATCGCGTACACCTCCCCTCGGCGCAGGCCGAGCCGACACGTCAGGTAGAAGAAGAGGTACCAGCGCGGCCGGAGGCGGAACAGCCCGTCGAGGAGCAGATCGCGTTCCTCCGTCGTGTACCAGGGCGCGTCCCTCTTCGGCACGCTGAGCGTCGGGATGTACGGCAGCCGCGAGAGCTTCTCCCTCTTCCACATGAACCTGAGCACGGCGCGGATCAGCGTGAGGTGGTGGTTGACCGTCTGCGGTCCGAGGTCGCGCGGCAGCCGCTGCTTGAACCGGTCGAGCTCCGACGTCGTGATCTCCTCTATGTAGAGGTAGCCGAGGAGCGGCCCGATGCGCTTCCAGTGGTGCTCGTAGGCGTCCTTCGCCCGGTTCTTCATCTGCGTCGCCGCGAGGTAGTCGCGGAACGCCTGCTCGAACGTGATCTTCCTCGCGCCCAGCTCGACCTCCGCGAGCCTCTTCTGCCCGGCGCAGAGCGCCGCCTGCTTCGTCCTGAAGCCTCCTTTCCTCTCCCGGGGCTCGCCGGGAGGCTTGAAGTCGTACTGCCACGATTCCGCCAGCTTCCTGACGTGAACCTCAATCGCCATGATGCGCCTCTCTCTCCAGCCGGAACTTGCGCATCGCGGCATCACGGTCCGTCATCCACAAATCTAGCATATCTCGTCGAAACTTTCGCGACCGCGGCCCGCCGTAGACCGGGATCGCGTCCGCGGAGACGAGGTTGCGCAGGTGCCCGAGCGACAGGCAGCAGTAGATGGCGGCCTCGGCGTAGCTGAGCCATACCTTTTCCTTCAGCGACTCGGGGGAGATCTCGGGCTTCGGCGGAGGTGGTGGCGGGGAGCTCGGCTGCGCGGGCGGCGCCGGAAGCAGAAGCGGGTGCGGCGTCGACACCGGCAGCGCGGGTAGACCCTGCGACAGCGGTGGCGACGCGAAACCCTTGGGCTTCGACTTCCTTCGTCCGGACTCGGCGGCGCGCAGCGCGATCCGCACCTCGCTTTCCTCGATCTTGTAGCGGAGATGGACGAGGAGCGCGCGACCTTCTTCCCTCTCCTCGGCGTCCGACTCCGGATCCTCCATCAAAAACTCGGCGTAGTCCCGCAGCGCCCTCCGGATCTCGGAGGTGTAGTTGAACGTCGTCGCTCCGCGGCTGCGATCTCCCTGGTGTCCGTGGAACACCTTCTCCCATGGCTCTCCGGGGTAATCACACTGGCAACCCCAGACCAGTCGTCGCTTGCGCTTGGCGGTCGCGGGAGAGAGTTTGCGATCGCCTACCAACCAGATCTCGAACCTCGCCAACGCGATCTTCCCGTAGTAACCGCGCTTCTGCAGGGCGACCATGAGCACGCAGGGGTTCGGGGTCACCATGTACGCCTCCGGCCCATACTCGGGCGTGTCGCACCTGGTGCCTGTCATTTTCTCGAGCCCGCGATAGGAGATGTCGATCTTCTCGTCGTCGTCCATGCTCGTCCTCCCGGCGGATGTGCAGCGTTCGGTGCCGCTTTGCATCTTTCCGCCCGCGCCGCGCGTCCAACTCTCGCGCGCGTCGGTGTTCATGACTCAGTTGAAACACGGAATGGAGAGGCGACGGTGTGAGCTGTTCAAACGGAAAACGCGGCGGGGCACGGGCCGGGTCGGGGCCGAAGAAGAACGCAGCGCGCGCCGCTCTCGGCCGCAGTATCAACCAGACCATCCAGGGCATGCCGTTCGACGCGGCTTGTCAGATCGTGCAGGGTTTTCTGCTCGGCGACCCGAAGAACGCCCTCGGCCTCATCGAGAACATGATCCTCTCCGAGCACCGCGCCGAGGCGAAGCGGCTCGCCGAGGAGTGCGCGCGCCTCCTCGCGCCCTACCCCGATCTTTGGGGCGTGTCGAAGGAGCCCGGCACCGACGCGGCGCCTGCTCCCCGGCCGACGGCCGCCGCAAGGAAAGACGAGACCGGCAGGGCGGCGGTCCTCCTGCGCAAGATCGCGGGATTCGTGAACCGCGAGCGCGCTTCCACCGTCGTGAACTACGCCTACGCCGGGCAACAGCTGAAGCCCCGCGGCACGGTTATCGAAAAGGAACAGAGGCGCCTCGCCGCGGTGGGCAAGATCAAGCAGACCGCGCAGGAGGAGCGCGCCTACTGGAAGCTCGTCTTCGAGCTGGATCAGAAGCGACGGGACGGAACCTTGACCCCGGAGGATCTGGAGAGGCTGCGGACGCTGACCCCGCGCAACCTCGCTCCCGATTGATCTCCGCAATCACACTTTCCGTCACGGGGCGCATCACGGGTTTCATCACGGGTTTCATCACGGCAGTTCTTCGATACGTCCCCCTCCCCGCGGGTCGGGGGCCGGGCGCGGATCCGGCAGTGCGCACCGAGCTCGCCTCGATCTGCTCGGTCGTCGATTTCCTCACAAGCTCGGGCTAGGCCGCCGCCAGGTTCTTGGCCACGAAGCCCCAATCCACCAGGTTCGCGAGGAAGACCTCGACGTACTTGGGGCGCAGGTTCTTGTGGGTCGGATAGTAGGCGTGCTCCCAGACGTCGCAGGTGAGCAGCGCGGCCTGGCCGTGCTTCATCGGCAGGTCCGCGTTCGAGGTCTTGACGATCTTGAGCTTCCCGCCCTCGGCCACGAGCCAGCCCCAGCCCGAGCCGAACTGCGAGACAGAGGCGCTGGTGAACTCCTCCTTGAACTTGTCGAAGGAGCCGAAGTCGCGGTTGATGGCGTCCAGCAGGGCGCCGGAAGGCGGGCCGCCGCCGCCGGGCTTCATGCAGTGCCAGTAGAAGGTGTGGTTCCAGACCTGGGCCGCGTTGTTGAATACCGGCCCCTCGGGCGCGGCCATGATGATCTGCTCGAGGGACTTGGCGCCGTCAGCCTTGCCTTCCTCGATCAGCTTGTTCAGGTTCACCACGTAGGCGTTGTGGTGCTTGCCGTGGTGCAATTCCAGGTTCTCCTTCGAAAGGTGCGGCTCGAGGGCCGCGACGTCGTAGGGCAGGGTCGGAAGGGCGATGGCCATGGTCTTGTCCTCCTTGTGGTCTGTTAGTGCCGGCGCGATGCCGGCGGTCCTGTGTGCGCCGCAGGCGGCGATCCCCGCCGCCAGCCCCACGGCGCCAGCGCCCGTGGTCACTAGAAACGCGCGTCTGTTCATCTGGGTCTCCCTCATCCGGTGGTTTCTCGAACGGCACTGATCGGTTACGCCGACAGCTTCTTCGCGATCTGCGCCACGTGCCTTCCCTGGAATCGAGCAGCCGCGATCTCGTTCTCGCTCGGCATGCGCTCGCCCTTGGCCCCGGTGATCGTCGACGCCCCGTACGGCGACCCGCCCGTGATCTCGTCGATGCGACCGAGTCCCGGGAACGTCGGCGGCAACCCCACGACGACCATGCCGTGGTGGAAGAGCGTCGTGTGGAAGCTCAGGATCGTGGACTCCTGGCCGCCGTGCTGGGTCGCGGAGCTCGTGAAGACGCTCCCGACCTTGCCGACGAGCGTGCCCTGGACCCAGAGACCACCCGTCGCGTCGAGGAACTGCCGCATCTGGCCCGCCATGTTCCCGAACCGTGTCGGCGTCCCGAAGACGATGGCGCCGGCGTCCGCGAGATCGTCGACGACGGCGAGGGGCACGCCGGCGAAGGCCTTCTGTGCCTCCGTCGCGCCCAAGGCGTCGATCACGCCGGCGGGCAGCGTTTCAGGAACGCGCTTGATCACCGCATCGACGCCCGGAGTCTCGCGGGCGCCTTCGGCGACCGCCTGCGCGAGGCGGAAGACGTGTCCGTAGGTCGAATAGAAGAGCACGAGGACCTTCATTGGGGTTCCTTTCATCCGTGGGTTGTGATGCCCGTCCTGCCGTGGGAATCTTTCACGATGAACGCCGGCGCTTCCTTTGGAAACGCCAGTGAATGGTAAAATGTGACTTCCGGATCCGATGAGCGCCTGCCTGTTTGCAAGACTGGCCCCGCCCCAGCAAATCGGCCGAAAGTCGACATGACCCCAAGCAGCTTCCGTGCCACGTATACGTATCGCGCGTTTTCAGTGGGTTGAGGCGGTGACCTGTGCCTGGGTGAGGTTCCATCCATCAAAATTGCGCGGGGCCCCAATCGAAATGATTGCCTTCGAGGCGCCCGTTCGGCGGATGGCCCGCCCCTGAATCATGCCTCTATGACGTCAAACGGGCCGTCCTCATCGCCCGCCCCTTCCACAGCTTGTAGATCGCGGGGTAGACGAGGAGCTCGAGGAGGAAGGACGTGACGAGCCCGCCTATCATCGGTGCGGCGATCCGCTTCATGACGTCGGCGCCCGCCGAGGTGGACCACATGATCGGCAGGAGGCCCATGAAGGCGGCCGCGACGGTCATCATCTTGGGGCGCGCGCGCTTCACGGCCCCGTGCAGGATCGCCACATCGAGCTCTTCCATCGAGCGGAGCCTCCCCTCCCGCTCGGCCTCGTCGTAGGAGTGATCGAGGAACAGGAGCATGAACACGCCGGTCTCCGCGTCGAGGCCGAGGAGCGCGATCATGCCGACCCAGGCCGCTATCGAGACGTTGTAGTCGAGCAGCCAGAACAGCCAGATGGCGCCGATGGCGGAGAACGGCACGGCCAGCATCACCACGAGCGCCTTGAAACCGGAGCGGGTGTTGAGGAACAGGAGCACGAAGATCAGCGCGAGCGTGATAGGCACGACGACCTTGAGCCGCTCGTTCACGCGCTGCATGTTCTCGTACTGGCCGCTCCACTGGAGGGTGTAGCCGGGTGGCCTTGCGACGGCGCGATCCACGACGCGCTTCGCCTCCTCGACGTAGCCGCCGATGTCGCGTCCCGTGACGTCGACGTAGACGTACCCGGCCAGGAAACCGTTCTCGTCTCGCAGCATCGACGGCCCCTGGACGACCCGGATGTCGGCCACCTCCGCGAGCGGCACCTGGATTCCGGCAGGAGTCGCCACGAGCACGCGCCGGAGCTTGTCGATATCGTCGCGCAGCTCCCGCGGGTAGCGGACGTTGACCGGGTATCGCTCGCGCCCCTCGACCGTCGTCGTGATGTTCTCGCCGCCGATTGCGGTCGAGATCACCGTCTGCACCTGCGCGACGGTCAGGCCGTAACGCGCGAGCTGGGAGGGATTGGTCGTGAAGTCGACGAAGGTGCCGCCCGCGACCCGCTCCGCGTAGACGCTGCGCGTGCCGGGAACGGTCCGGATCGCGGTTTCGATCCTCGCTCCGATCCGCTCGATCTCCTTGACGTCCGCGCCGAAGATCTTGATGCCGATCGGCGTCCGCACGCCGGTCGTGAGCATGTCGGTCCGCGCCTTGATAGGCATCGTCCAGGCGTTGGTCACTCCCGGGATTTGGAGCTTCCTGTCCATGTCGGCGACGAGCTCCTCCCAGGAGATCCGATCCGGCCAGAACGGGCGGACGAGCGGCTTCAGGGGCTCCGGGAGCCAGGACGAGTACCACTGTTGCTTGGGCCGCCACGATGATTCGGGCTTGAGCACGACGGTCGTCTCCATCATCGAGAGCGGCGCCGGATCGGTTGCGGTGTCCGCCCGGCCCGCCTTGCCGAACACGCGCTCCACCTCCTTGAACGATCGGAGCACGCGATCCTGGGTCCGGAGGAGCTCCTCGGCGGTCGCCGCCGAGATCCCGGGCATCGTCGTCGGCATGTACAGGATCGTCCCCTCGTTGAGCGGCGGCATGAACTCCCGCCCGAGGCCGAAGAGGTAGACGGGAACGCTCGCCGCGACGAGCAGAAACGCGGTGGCGATGGTCGCCTTCGGGTGGCGCAGCACGAATCGGCACGCCGGATCGTAGACGCGGGAGATCGCCCGGCTCATAGGGTGGCGCTCCTCCGAGCGATAGGTGCCGACCATCGCGGCGCTCGCGAGGCGGGCTATCCACCGCGGCTTGAACGTAAACGGGTCGATGCGCGCGAACAGCATCCTGAGCGCCGGGTCCAAGGTGATCGCGAGGATCGCGGCCACCGCCATGGCCAGGTTCTTCGAGTACGCGAGCGGCTTGAACAGCCGACCTTCCTGATCCACGAGCGCGAAGATCGGCAGGAACGCCACGGCGACGACGAGGAGCGAGAAGAAGACCGACGGGCCGACCTCGAGGAGCGCCTCGAGCCGCACGCTGTGGAAGTCGCCCGGCCGGCCGGCCATCTCCCAGCGATGGATCTTGTTGTAGGCGTTCTCCACCTCGACGATGGCGCCGTCGACCAGCACGCCTACCGAGATGGCGATCCCGGCGAGCGACATGATGTTCACCGAGATCCCGAGCAGGTAGAGCGGGATGAACGCGACCAATACGGAGATCGGGATCGTGATGATCGGGACGATGGACGACGGGACGTGCCAGAGGAACAGGAGGATCACCAGCGCGACGATGATCATCTCGATGACGAGCTCGTGCGTCAGGGTGCCGAGCGCGCGCTCGATGAGATCCGCGCGGTCGTAGGTGGTGACGATCTCGACCCCCTCGGGGAGCGACGACTCGAGCGAGGCGATCTTCTCCTTCACGGCCGTGATCACGTTGAGCGCGTTCTCACCGTGCCGCATCACGACGATGCCGCCGACCGTGTCGCCGAGGCCGTCCAGGTCGGAGACGCCGCGACGGATCTCCGGCCCGAGCGCGACCCGGGCGACGTCGCGCAGGAGGACGGGCACGCCGCCCTCGCCGGTCTTCACCACGATCCGCTCGAAGTCGTCGACCGACTTGGCGTAGCCGCGCGCCCGCACCATGTACTCGGCGCCGCCCCACTCGAGGAGCCGCCCGCCGACCTCGGCGTTCGATTGCCGGATCGCCTCGACGACCGCGCCGAGCGGGACGTCGAACGCGCGCAGCCGGTTCGGATCCACGGTGATCTGGTACTGCTTCACGAACCCC
>JALNZK010000127.1 GCA_023229365.1 Pseudomonadota bacterium
CCCCGCGCCCGCCCCCGCCGTGAACACCGACGACACCACCGCTCCCCACACCCCAGCCTCGCACTTCTGCTGCCCGTGCGCGCACACCCCCTCCGTCGGCCCCGTCCCGCACTCCCGGTACAACCCCTCGTCCGTCTGCCCGTCGCAGTCGTCGTCCTGGTTGTTGCAAGGGTCCACGGTCTCGGCCACGGGCGCGGTGTAACTCTCGCACTGCACGATGCCGAGCGTCGCGTTGCAGTGCTCCACGCCCGCGACGCACTGCCCTTCGCAGTCGTACACGCCGGGCGAGACCTCGGTGCACCCGGAGAAGCCGGTCGGGTAGCAGGCCGCACCGCCGCCCGGATCGCCGTCGTCGGCCGTGCCGTCGCAGTCGTCGTCCTTGGCGTTGCAGATCTCGTCGATCTCCGTGACGTAGTCCTCGCAGGACAGATCGCCGCCCACGAGGCACATCCACGTGCCGCCCTCGCACTCGCCGAGACAGCCCGCCCCGTCCGGATCGCAGCCGTCGTAGCCGGTCGGGTAGCAGCCGTCGCCGCCTTCCGGGTTGTTGTCGTCGATCGTCCCGTCGCAGTCGTCGTCGATGTCGTTGCACTCCTCGACGGCCGGGTACACGACCGTCCCGACGCAGTCGAGCGCGCCCAGGGCGGAGTTGCAGTCCCAGACGCCGGCCGAGCACGGCCCGTCGGTCGGGTGGTCGATCGCCGGGCACGGGGCGCCCTCGACGTCGGGCGTGGTGCCGTCCCACGCCGGGAAGTTGTCGACGCCGCCCGCGCAGTCGTTGTCCAGGCCGTCGCAGATCTCGTCCACCGGCGTCGTGTAGTTGATGCAATCCATCTCCCCGTCGTCCCCGCAGCTCTGGACGCCGGCCGCGCACTCGCCGATGCAGTCCGTGCCGTCCGGGTCGCAGCCGATGTAGCCGAGCGGGTAGCACGCCCCGCCGCCGCCCGGGTTGCCCTCGTCGGTCGCGGCGTCGCAGTCGTCGTCCAGATCGTTGCACGTTTCGGAGGTGGCGGTGGTCGGCGCCACGCAAGACGCCGTGATGTCGTCGTCGCAGCACTGGTAGCCGGTGGGCGTGCAGCGCCACGTCGCGGCGTCGCACTCGCCGGTCTCCGGGTTGCAGCCGCCGGCGGTCAGGTTGTACGCGACCGTCGTCCCGGTGATGTTGTCGATGTAGCCGTCGCAGTCCTCGTCGGCGCCGTTGCAGAGGTCGGATGCCGCCGGGTAGACCGAGCCCTGACAGACCATGCCGGTCCCGGGCGCGCAGACGTACACACCGGGGTGGCAGGTGCCGATCGTCGTCGGGTAGCCGCACGCGCCCCCGGTCGGCCAGCCGCCGACCGGCGCTTCGTCGGTCTCGCCGTCGCAGTTGTTGTCCTTGCCGTCGCACAGCGTCTCGCCCGGATCCGCGCACAGCGTGGGCGCGGGCTGCGTCACGGGGCTCACGCCGTTCCAGTTGCAGAACAGCTCGAACCCCTCGTCGACCCCCTCGTCCCCCGGGCCGCACACCACGGTGTCGCTGTTGGTATCACCGGGACAGTCGCAGTCGTTGTCCAAACCGTCGCAAATCTCGGTCAAGATCGATTCCGACACAATCGTATAAAGCGCGCTGGTCAGCGTCGCCTCCGAGGTGGCGGACATCGCGGTGGGCCCGGTGCCGCCCGCCACGGCCATGGCGTTGAGCGTGGCGCTGGTGATCGCGAGGCCGATGACCCACGTCTTGACGTGAATGCTCGCGTCAGCCGGGGAGAGCGATCCGCCGATGTTGTAGATGTTCGTCACCTGCCCTGTCGGGGTGACCGTGCCATCGTAGTCGCCGTCGGCGAGGACGATGATCGAGTAGGGCCGGCAGTCGCGGTACGGATCCGCGTTCATCACGCCGATGAGGTAGGCGCGCGCGGCCTCGAGCGCCTCGCCGAGCGGGGTGCCGCCGTCGCCGCGCAGCTCCTGCTCCGTGTAGTCGCCGGTCACCGGCCCTTGGAAGGTCGAGACCTTGGGCGTTCCCTCGGCCAAGAACTCGGTGTTGTCCATCCACGCGACGATCTCGGGCGTGTTTTCCGCGACGAACCCCTCGCACAGGTAGTTCGATTGCGTCGAGAACGCGCCGGCGGCGGTGTAGTTGTACGGGGCGGCCGATCCGGTGCCGGCGATGCCCCGGTACCGCAGGATGTCCCTGTGGCCGATCTCCTGGTTGTTGCCGTACCAGTCCGCGCGCCAGGCGTCGTCGGAAACGAACGCCGCGGTGTACTCCTGCGGGAACTTCATGAGCGCGAAGTCGATGTCGCCCGCCTCGTACAGCATGGAGCGCATCGCCTTCTTGGCGATGAAGAGCCGGGAGTCGCCGTATCCCGGGCAGCACTGGCGCGTGTCCCAGGGGTCGGTCGTCCCGTCGCCGTAGGTCTGCGCGCCCGAGATATTCAGGGTCATGCTCCCCGAGGTATCGAAGAGGATGAGGATCCGGGGTTTGATCTGCGCGTCCGCCCGCGCCGGCGCGAACGACAGTGCGGCGAACAGCGCGACCGCCGAGAACCCGATCATGCCCTTGCTGAAACGACTCATGCTCCTGCTCCTTGTTTCGAACCAGATTCCGACCCCAGCATACGGACTGTAGAGCCCTCTTTTGTCCCTGTCATTAGAGGAAAGCACAATTGGAAAATTATGATCGCAATCGAACAAACAGGGGTCGAGTGCGGCAGCTCAATAAATCGGCGCCGGATTTGTTTGCCGACCGATCTCGAGCCCGCGGGCGAGGTGCTCGCCGGTCGCCGAGCCGCGCGCCCGAGCGACCTGCTCCGGGGTGCCCTGGGCGATGAGCCGGCCGCCCGCCGCCCCGCCGCCGGGACCCAGGTCGATCACCCAGTCGGCATTCTTGATGATATCGACGTTATGCTCGATGACCAGCACGCTGTTCCCGTGATCGACGAGCCGCTGGAGCACCGCGAGCAGCTTCCGGATGTCGTCGAAGTGCAGCCCGGTCGTCGGCTCGTCGAGCACGTAGACGGTGCGCCCGGTGTCGCGGCGCGCGAGCTCCCGGGACAGCTTGATGCGCTGCGCCTCGCCCCCGGACAAGGTGGTCGCCGGCTGCCCGAGCTCCACGTAGCCCATCCCGACATCCTCGAGGGTGCGCAGGATGCGCCCGAGCCGCGGGTAGGCGGAGAACAGCTCGAGCGCCTCGGAGACCGTCGTGCCGAGGATCTCCTTGATGTTGCGGCTCTTGTACCGGACCCTGAGCGTCGCCTCGTTGTACCGCTCGCCGCGGCAGACCTCGCACGCGACGTGGACGTCCGCGAGGAAGTGCATCTCGACGCGCACCACCCCGGCGCCGCCGCACGCCTCGCACCGGCCGCCCGCGACGTTGAAGCTGAACCGCCCGGGACCGAACCCGTACGCGCGCGCCTCGGCGGTCTCGGCCATGACTCCGCGGATCTCGTCGAACGCCTTCGTGTACGTCGCCGGGTTCGAGCGCGGCGTCCTCCCGATCGGCTTCTGATCGATGTGGATCACCTTGTCCACCGCCTCGTGGCCGCTGAGGGAGCGGTACGGGCCGGGGTGGGCGGCCGCCAGGCCGAGCTCTCGCTCGAGCGCGGGCAGGATCGTGCCGGAGAGGAGCGAGCTCTTGCCGGCGCCGGACACGCCGGTGAACACGGCGAGCACGCCGAGCGGGACGTCGACGTCGAGGTCGCGCAGGTTGTTGAGCCGTGCGCCGCGCAGCTCGATCCGGCCCGTCGGGGCGCGCCGGCGCGAGGGAAACTCGATGCGCGTGCGGCCGCTCAGGTACTCTCCGGTGAGCGAGGACGCGCACGCCGCGATCTCCGCCGGGGTGCCCTGGCACACGACGCGGCCGCCCGCGGGCCCGGCGCCCGGACCGAAGTCGACCACGTGATCCGCTCGTGCGATCGTCTCCGGGTCGTGCTCGACGACGATGACCGTGTTGCCGAGATCGCGCAGTCCCTCGAGCGCGTCGAGCAGGCGCGCCCCGTCGCGCGGGTGCAGCCCGATGGACGGCTCGTCGAGGACGTACAGGACGCCGCTGAGCTCCGAGCCGAGCTGGCTCGCGAGCCGGATGCGCTGCGCCTCGCCCCCCGACAGCGACGGCCCGAGCCGATCCAGGGTCAGGTACCCGAGCCCGACGTTCAGGAGGAAGCCGACCCGCGCGCCGATCTCCTTCACGAGCTCGGCCGCGACGACGCCGCGCGCCCCCCCGAGCGAGAGCTCCGCGAACCACCGCGCCGAGTCGGCGACGCTCATCGCCGCCACCTCGTGGATCGCCGCGCCGCCGACGAGCACCGCGCGGGACTCGGGCCGCAGCCGGGCGCCGCCGCACGCGCTGCACGGCACGTCGGTGAGGTACTGCCTGTAGAACTCGCGCATCTGCTCCGACGTCGTCTGCTGCATGCGCCGCATCAGCGTGTTGACGATCCCCTCGAAGCGCATCACGAACCGGCCCGACGATCGGCCGCGCCTCCAGTTGACGCGGATGTGCTGATCGCCGGAGCCGTACAGGACGAGGCGGCGCTTCGCGGCCGTCAGCTCCCGCCACGGCCTGTCGAGATCCACGCCGAGGTCCCGCTCGAGGCCGTCGAAGATGCGCGCGTTCCAGCCTCCCTCGCGCTTCAGCTGGCTCGCGTACGGCGCGAGCGCGCCCTCACGGATCGAGAGGCCCTGGTCCGGCACGACGAGGTCCGGATCCATCTCGAGCCTCGTGCCGAGGCCGTTGCAGGCCGGGCACGCGCCGACCGGCGAGTTGAACGAGAACGACGCGGGCGACAGCACCGGGAACCCGATGCGGCACGCCGTGCAGTGGTGCTCGGCCGAGAAGCGCATCTCCCGGCCGTCGTCGAGCGCGACGGCGATCTCGCTGCCGGCCTCCCGGAGCGCGGTCTCGACCGAGTCCGCGAGCCGCGCGCCGTCGACCGAGCCGATGACCACGCGATCGACCACGAGCTCCAGCGAGTGCTTACGCTTCTTGTCGAGCCGCGGGATCTCCTCGTCGAGGCGCCTGATCTCGCCGTCGACCCGGAGGCGCACGAAGCCGCGCTCGCGGCACCGGTCGATCACGTCCCGGTGCTCGCCCTTGCGGTTGACGACGAGCGGGGCGAGCAGCGTCGCCGCGGTCCCCGCCGGCAGCGCGCGGATCTCGTCCACGAGCTGCTGGGAGGTCATCGCCGCGACGGGCCGGCCGCACTGGTGGCAGTGCTGCGCGCCGACCCGCGCCCACAGCACCCGCATGTAGTCGTAGACTTCGGTGATCGTCCCCACGGTGGACCGCGGGTTCGACGACGCGCTCTTCTGCTCGATCGCGATCGTCGGCGAGAGGCCGCTCAGCTTGTCGTACCGGGGCTTCTCGAGCTGTCCGAGGAACTGCCGCGCGTACGACGACAGCGACTCGACGTAGCGCCGCTGCCCCTCCGCGTACAGCGTGTCGAAGGCGAGCGACGACTTCCCCGATCCGGACACGCCCGTGAAGACGACGAGCCTCCGCTTCGGGATGACGAGCTCGTCGATGCGCAGGTTGTGCTCCCGCGCGCCTTTGATGCGGATGGTCTCGGGGTTCGCGATCATCGGCGCGCGACGAGGAGCGCCTCTTCCGGCGCGCCGCCCTCCAGCCGCGCGCGTCCGAGGATCAGCAGCCTGAGCACGAAGCGCCTCTGCGGATCGCGCTCGTCGGCGGGGTGCGCGGGCCCGTCCGCGGCGATCGCGAGCGGCTCGGCCAGGGCGCGCAGCGCGTCGGCGGTGAGGGCGTCCGCGTCGAGCCCGAGCGCGCGGCCGGCGAACGCGGCGGCCTCCTCGGACGAGAGCGGATCGGCGCGCAGCGGCCTCCCCGAGGCGGCGTTAGCGAGCGCCGTGAGCAGGACGACGGACGCCGTCGCCGGGAGCACCCCGGCCGCGCGGTCCAGCGCGCCGAGCCGCGCGAGGAGCGCCGGGGCGCCCTCGGCCTCGGCGAGGAGCGCCGAGGCTCGCGCCACCTCGCCCGCGTCCGCGAAGCCGACGAGCTCCGCGTCCAGGGGGTCGAGTGGGGCGGGCGAGAGATCGCCGCCCTCGTCGAGCCGCGGGAAGCGCCGCGGGAAGTCCGAGGCGAGCGCGCCGACGACCACGGCGTGCGGCGGGTCGAGCGCCGCCCGCGGGCTCCCGCCGACCGCGACGCCGATCCTCCGCTCGAGCGCCCGCGCCCTCTCCCGGAGCGGCGCCAGGACGCCCATGCCGGCCCGGACGAACGATACCGGCGGCTCGGCGAGGAGCGCCCGCGCCGCGGCCTCGACGTCACGGCCGACGACCGCCGCGAGCCCGAGCGCCAGGGTGTCGCGGGCGAGGCACACGCCCCGCGCGGTGGCCTCGAGATCGCCGAGCGGGACGCCGAGCCCGCTCACGAAGAGGTTCACGGTCGCGCCGATCGCCGCCGGCAGGAGCGCCGCGCGGTCGGCGAGATCCGGATCGTCGGTGCCCGCCGCGCGCTCGAGCGCCGCGTCGAGGAACGCGTGCCCGGCGAGGCACGCCCGGTGGAGCGCGGGCAAGCCGACGCCGCCGGGCAACGGGATGCGGGTCCCGCTCGAGAGCCGCCCGGCGACGACTTCGGGGTCGAGCGGCGAGAGCGCGGCGAGCCCCTCCTCCCGCGACCTGTAGCCGAAATCCGCCAGGCGCCCCGTCCGCCATCGGAGGGCGGCCTCCTCGAGCTCGATGGGAAAGTCGTGCCGCAGGCACTCGAGCTCCGGCTGGTACTCGGTGAACGTGAGGCTGAGGAGCGCGGCGAGGATCTGCCGCACGACCTGGGGGACGTCCTCGGGGTTCGGCAGCTCGATCGCGTAGTGGCCGTCGGCGCACTCGAACAGCTCCGACCCCTCGGCGCCGCCGAACTCCTCGTTCTTGTCCTCCCTCAGATGGACCACGACCCAGGGCTTGAGGAACAGCGTGCGCAGCTCGTTCTCGAAGGTGAGGAACAGCCGCGCCGCGACGTCCGTGCCTGTCGCTACGGCCGGGGCGAGCAGCGCGCCGAGCGCCTCGCCGTCGAACGCGTCCTTGCGCCAGCAGGCGAGATCGACCACGCCGACGAGCTGCTCGTCGGTCGCGTAGCCGAGCAGGTCGACGCGCCGTTCGTCGTCGGCCTCCCGCAGCAGGGCGAGGAGATCGATGGGAACGAGCGCCTCGACGATCGCGGCCGGCTCGTCGGACCTCTCGATCCGCGCGAGGAGCTCCTCGGCGACGAGCCTCGGCGCCTTCGCGATCGCGAGCGACCCCTTCGGGGCGCCCTTCGTCCTCTTCGCCATCGCCCCTCCGCGTTCTCCCCCACGCCAATTGGCGGACGCGGGGCCGACTTGTCAAGAGGCGGGGTGCGTCCGCGCGCTTGACAGGCGTTCCATCCGCGGTGTAGGTATGCGGTCCGCGCAGCCGTAGGCGCCGCGCGAAACGACCGGAGAAGAGCGATGTACATCTACAAGAAGCGCCACAAGAAGAACGTCCGGAACCGGTGCGCGCGCCGCCACGCCGCCGAGAGGGCGAAGAACCGCAGGCGCAAGGCCGGCCGCGGATCGCCTCAGTAGATCCTCTTCTTCCTTTCTGTAGGGGCAACCCTGTGTGGTTGCCCGATCGATGTGTGGTTGCCCGATCGATGTGTGGTTGCCCGATCGATGTGTGGTTGCCCGATCGATGTGTGGTTGCCCGATCGATGTGTGGTTGCCCGATCGACGGGCGGACACGCAGGTCCGCCCCTACGGGAGATTTCACCACGCCTTCGGAAGCTGGATCGCCTGGACGGACGCGTAGTCCTCTGGCGTCGCCGCGTGCAGGATGCGGTAGACCGAGCTCAGCGCGTGGTAGGTGTAGTCGATCCGCTGCTTGTTGTGGTTCATGCAGTACTTCACGCCGCCGGAGGCCTTCTTGGGGTTCGGGTAGTAGTAGTCGTTCTCGCCCGGCCGGATCTGCTGCTGGATGATGAACCGCGCCGCGAGGAGCGCGCCCTTCCGCAGCTTGTCCACGATCTCGGGCGGCGGGCCCGCGCGCCGCGCGAGCACGTACGACGCGGCCGTGCCCTCGGTATAGACGAACGTGTGCATCGCCGGCAGCTCGTCGAGCACCTTGAGGTATCCGCCGACGTAGTCCGGGAAGAACGCGCGCGTCTCGTCGAACTGGTAGGTGTCGATGATCCAGGTGGACACGAGGTTCGAGGCGTCCACGTATGACGGATCCGGATCGTACCGGTGCATCTCCTCCATGGCCATCGCGATCCACGGCTGGAACTGCACGAGCTCCTTGCGCCGCGCCTCGACGTACGTCCCGTCCGGCTCCCGGATCGCCATCTCCCGCTTGAACCAGCCGAGCGCCTCTTCCATGCCGCGCTTGAACGCGGTGCGGTACCGCTCGTCGCGCGTCTCGCCGAAGAGCCTCGCCACGGCGTAGAGGATCTCGCCCGGGTAGATCGAGTTCTCCGTGCCGTAGTACTTGTTCTTCGGCGCGACGTAGTAGTGGTGGAACGCGCCGTCCGGCTTCTGCATGTAGAGGACGAACCGCGCGAGCCCGTCGGCGATCTTCTGCCGCGCCGGCGGCAGCGTCCAGCCCACGCGCCTCGCCTGCGTGTAGCCGAGGAGCGCGACCGAGACGCCGCCCATCTTGTTCGCCCAGTCGGGCGAGAGCGATCTGTCGTACTCGTTCTCGTTCGCCTCGAAGATGGCGACGTCCGGCCCGGGGAGCGGGCCGTCTTGCCACGTCGTCAGCGCGTCGTCGATCGTGCCGTCGCTGCGCCGCGGCGGCCCGCCCCAGCGGATCCGGCTCTCGATCCACTTCCAGCCCTCCTCCGCGGTCTTCAGGTGCTTGGGATCTTTCGACCACTCCTCGACGAGCGCCATGGAGTACGCGCCGAGCGTGTGGCGCACCATGTTGTACTCGTTGTTCTCCTCGTCCCCCACCGGGAAGTAGCGGTAGATGTGCCGGCCGTCCGCGTAGACCTGGTTGTCCGCGATCCAGTCGCCGAGCCCGACGAGCGCCTTGACGAGGTTCTCCCGCGTGATCTCCTTTGGCTCGGGGATCCGCGGCATCGCCCGGTAGAGCGTCTCGATCGCGCCGCCCGGGGTCCGCTCCCGGAAGTGGATCGTGCGGAATCGCGAGATCGGGACGTCGTCGCCCTTCCAGTAGTCGGCCTTCGCCCCGCCCAGGTTCTTGGACGCGCGCTCGAGGAGCGACTCCACCGTGCGGAAGTCGTTGGTCACCGTGTACCACGGCGGGATCATCTGCTCGTCGCCCTTCACCTTCATCCTGAGGCCGAAGATGCCGGGCTCGAGCACGCGCCACATGAGGAGCGCGTCGCGCGGGCCGTAGAAGGTGCCTTGGCCGTGCTCGACCTCGAGCTCGAGGCCGAGCTTCGACGCGAGCGCCTCCTCGAGCGGCCCGAGCTCGCGCGAGAACTGCTTCCGCGCGTAGCTCTTCTCGAAGCGCTTCGCGAGGCCGCGCGCGCACTCGGCGAGCGTCTTGCCGGTCTCGGTGTAGATCATGAGGTGCCTGCCCTGGACGCGGCGCGGCGTCAGGATCATGCGCCAGTCGCCCTTGGCGGTGATCGACGCGGGCAGGCTCTCGGGGGGGGCGGCGCCCGGGGCGCCGAGCTCGGCGCGCACGATCCGCACGAGCGCGTCCTTCGCGGCGTCGTCGAGCTCCGGGGGCGGATCCCCGAGCTCGTAGATGAAGAACGAGCGCGTCAGCACCTTGGCCACGAGCCTCCCCGCGGGGTACGAGAGCGCGAGCCGGTTCCGGACGGTGTTCTTCGGGATCGGATCGCGCGGCGTGATCGACGGATCCACCACGACGTGCGCGATCTTCGCCCCCTCGAGGAGCCGGATCGCCGCGTCGACGTCCGCGCCCTGGAGCGCGGCCTCGAGCCCGGAGATCGCGTCGATCTTCACGGGCTCGGTCCCGTCGGCGTCGATCGCCTCGGCGGTCGGCCCGATGACGAGCGTGCGCCCGAGCTTCTCGAGCCGCCGCTCCGCTTCCGCCCTGTCGCCGCCCTTCGCGGTCGCAGCGGCGCCCGGCTCGGACGGCTCCTTCCTTTGGCTCGCGACGTAGTACACCATGACGCCCGCCACGGCGAGCGTCACGACCACGAGGACGGGGCTCGGCCCGCGCCGCTTCTCCTTCTGCGCATCCGCTTTCGCGTTCTCGGTCATCGCAAGGGCTCCTCCCCGGCCCGGCGCGAGGCGGCGAGCCTCCGCAGGCCGAGCTCGGTCTTCATGTCCTCGATCTCCCCGCGATCGCACATGGCGATCGCCTCCTCGAGCGCGACCCACGCGATCTCGGCGCGCTCCTCCACCGGGCTGCCGTCGCCGGCGGGCGGCGTGGCGTCCTCGGGCCGCGCGACCTCGGCCCGCGCGAAGAACAGCCGCTCCGGGATCACGCCGGGCGACACGAACGGCGCGCCCGCGAGCACCGTGAAGCGATCCGCCGGGATGCGCACGCCGACCTCCTCGAACGCCTCGGCCGAGGCGCGGGAGCGGATCCCGTCGACGCCGCGATCGGCGTCCTCGATGAGCCCGGCCGGGAGCTCCCAGAGGCACGGCGGCCCGGGGGCTTCCTCGAGCGGCGTCACCGCCCCACCCCGTAGGAGCAGCGGCGGCCGCACGCACGATCGCATGCAGACGCGCGGCGCCCCGTCCCCGCCGGTCGTGAGCAGCAGCGCCACCGCGTCGAGGTGCCGCCGGAGCACCGCGTCGTAGGGATACGTCCGGCTGACCGCGCCGTCCGAGTAGACGTTCGCGAGCTCGAGCCTGTGGAGGCTCAGGAAGGCGCGGCCCGGCAGCGGCGCCGCGTCGATCCGGCGAACGACGTCCACACGCGTGACGTGGCGGGCCGGGATCACTTCGGGACCTTGGCCCAGTCGCCAAGGAACTTCTCGATCCCGAGGTCGGTGAGCGGGTGCCGGAGGAGCTGGCCGAGCACGTTCGGCGGCACGGTCGCGACGTGCGCGCCCATGCGCGCCGCCTCGACGAAGTGGAGCGGATGACGGATCGACGCGACGAGCACCTGCGTGTCGAAATCGTAATTGTCGTAGATCTCGACGATCTCCTCGATGAGCCCCATGCCGTCCGAAGAGATGTCGTCGAGCCTGCCCACGAACGGGCTGATGTACGTCGCGCCGGCCTTGGCCGCGAGCAGCGCCTGCGGGGAGGAGAAGCACAGCGTGACGTTCGTCTTGATCCCCTCGGCCGACACCGCGCGGACCGTCTTGAGCCCCTCGGCGGTCATCGGGATCTTGACGACGATGTTCTTGTGGATCTTGGCGAGCGCGCGCGCCTCGGGGATCATCGCCTTGGAGTCGGTCGCGATCGCCTCGGCGCTGATCGGGCCGTCGACGACGGCGCAGATCTCCTGGACGACGTCCTCGAACTTGCGCCCGGTCTTGGCGATGAGCGACGGGTTCGTGGTCACGCCGTCGACGATGCCGATCGCCGCGTACTCGCGGATCGCGGCGACGTCCGCTGTGTCGATGAAGATCTTCATGGTGGCTCGCTCCCCTCGCGGTTGGTTCCCGGAAGGAGTGCCAAAATCGGGGTCGCGAGTCAATCGCCACGAGCCGCGGCGGTTCCGTGCAAGTCTCGCGCTACCGCTCCTGCTGGGACTTCCGACCGATCTTCGCGTCAAAGCCTGTGGAAGGCCCGGTGCGGAACGAAAGACGCACGCCGGGTTTGGAGGAGGGGCCCCGGAATCCGAGCGGTGAGAACCGCCACGGCGCCGGGGCTCCCATTTATATCCCCTTCCACCGTTGATCCCTTCCACCGAACGAGCGCGAATCTCGGCGGATCGTGGAGGGTGGCCAGGCGAGGCCCCGAGCGGTAGAGTGCGGGGGATGGAGCTCAAGGAGATGCTCAAGGCGGCCGAGGGCAAGTCGCTGGAGTTCAAGCGTGACCTCTCCTCGCTCAAGCCGATCCTCAAGACGCTCGTCGCCTTCGCGAACACCGCGGGCGGCGCGCTCGTCATCGGTCGCGACGACGACGGCAAGGTGCGAGGCGTGCCGGATGCGGTCGCCGAGGAGGAACGGCTCGCGAGCGCGATCGCCGATGGGATCCTCCCAGTGCTCCTCCCGGACATAGAGATCCGGCGCCACGGCAGACACGATCTTCTCGTCGTCCAGGCGGCGCGGTGGCCGGGGCCGTTCTACGTGAAGGCGGACGGGCCGGAGCACGGCGTGTACGTGCGCCTTGGTTCGACGAATCGCAGAGCCGACGGCGAGACCGTGGACAGGTTGCGGCGCGAGGCGCGCGACCGGGCGTTCGATCTCCTCCCGTGCATCGGCGCCGATGTCGACGACCTCGACATGGACGCGATCCGGCGGGCGTTCGCCGCGGTCGGGCACGAGATCGACGCCACCAAGCTGGAAAGCCTCGGCGTGCTCATCCGGTACGGGCGGGCGCGCGTGCCGTCCAACGGCGGCGTGCTCCTGTTCGGCTGCGACGAGGTGCGGCAGCGCCACTTCCCGGACGCGCAGTTCCGGTGCGCGCGGTTCGTCGGCCCGGCGGGCGCGCAGTTTCTCGACCAGCTCGACGTCGAGGGGCCGGTGCTCGCGGGCATCGACGAGGTGGTCAAGTTCATCCGGCGCAACACGCGCCTCGGCTCCAAGATCGAAGGGATGCGGCGGCAGGATATCCCCGAGTACCCGCCGCGCGCGTTGCGCGAGGCGCTCGTCAACGCGGTGGCGCACACGGATTACAGCGTCTCGGGCATGAATCTCCGCGTCGCGGTGTACGACGATCGGCTCGTCGTCGAGAACCCGGGCGCGCTGCCGTTCGGCCTCACGGTCGCGGACCTCAAGGCGGGCGTGAGCCGGATCCGCAACCCGGTGATCGCCCGCGTGCTGCGCGAGCTGGAGCTGATGGAGAAGTGGGGCAGCGGTTACCAGCGGATGCGCGACGAGTGCGGCCCGAACGGCTACCCGCTGCCCGAGTGGGTCGAGCTGTCCGCAGCGGTGCGGTGCGTATTCAAGCCGCATCCGGAAGCCGCCAAGGCCGTTGCAGGGACATCGCGTGTCCCCGCAAATGTCCCCGCAAATGTCCCCGCAGGCGCCGGGCTGAACGAGCGGCAGCGATGGTTCCTGGAGCGGATCACGGCCGATGATCCGATCCGGCCCCGGCACGTCGTCGAGCGGTTCGGCGTGACCGAGAAGACCGCCAAGCGCGACGTCGCCGAGCTGACCCGTCTCGGCCTCGTCGCGTTCGTCGGGCCGACCAAGACAGGAAGATATCTTCTGCGTCAAGGAAAGCACGAGTCATAGCGCTGCCGGTCGGTAGCCGCGGGGAACCCGGCAAAGCCTTCTTGGAAGGTTACGACACCTTCGCCACCTTCGCGACACCCCGCGGCGAGCCGGGTTGCAGGGGTGCGCAATCGATCCATACTTGTTCCGTGCTGCGGGGGCTGGGGGCGGAGACGCCATGTTGAAGATGATGAGCGCGACCCCTCCGTTCGGGTCCTCCTGCCAGAGTTGCGCGGCGTCGATCCTCGGCGCCGAGGATCAGGGAACGAACGAGCACGGGCGCCGCGTCCGCAAGTACTGCCGGCGCTGCTACCGGGACGGCCGCTTCGTCGAGCCGGAGCTGACCGCCGAGGGCATGGTCCTCCGCGTCACGACCCGGCTGAGCCTCGCCGGCATGATCGGGATGGTGGTCGCCAACGAGGTCGCGGCGCTGATCTCGGGGCTGGATCGCTGGCAGGGCGATCCGTCCGCCGCGCGCCAAGCCTGAGCAGGGTTTCGCGAGTTCGTGCTAAGATGCCCCGTCCGCGACCCGAAGGACGGAGGCCCCAATGAACGGATCCGAGATGTAGCGGCCCGTGATCCAGAACGACGCCCCGTCGAGCTGCGCGCCGCCGGACGATCGCTCGCTCCCGGTCCCTCCCATCCGGTGCATCCAGGGTCATGCGCGCTCAGTTAAGCCGCAACCATCGGATGCGGCGCGCCTGCCGCTATATGAACAGCTGCTTCAGCACCGTGGCGCCCTGGGCGGGTGGCAACTCGGACATGAGGCGCTGGCCGACCCGCTGGCGGATCGACTCGCGCTGGGCGCGGGCGAACTCGGGGTCCACGTCCTCCATATCGCCGTAGGTCGCGTAGCGCAGGTCGATGTACTCGTTCATGATCTCCCGCGCCTTGGCGCCGCTCTCCGGGTGGTGCGCCATCAGGTGGTCGAACCAGTCCGCGACCTCGCCAATGCGCCGCTCCTCCTCGGCCCGCTTCACCTCGATCGTGCGCTTCCTGGTTTCGATGATCTCCGCCACGCGCCGCTCGACCTCGGCCTCGTTCACGCGGCCCGCCTTCAGCATCGCCTGCAACGCCACCTTGTCAATGCTCGACGCCCCGCCCTTCTTGCCCTTGGGCGCCGCGCCCTTCTCACCGCTCGCCCTGCTGCCGCCCTCGTCCTCGGACACACCCCTGCGCGCGGCGACCGCGGCGCCGTTATCGTTTCCGGAGTCGAACAACCGCCGGAATTGCTCCCGAGCGCCGTCGCTGAACAGTAGTAGCGCGGCGATCACGAGCGCCAGCACGATATCGATAACCGCCAGGACTCTCACCGCGCGCTTCATCGATATCTCTTACGGCTGGTATTCGTACGCGCCCATGTCGGCGTACTCGAGGCAGTCCGTGTCGCTTCCGCAGTCATAGGCGTTGGGTGATGACGGATCGTCGTAGCGGGGGTTACCCTCGACGTCGGCGTCGGTCGGGTTGAGCCCGTAGCCGGAGTCGATCGCCGGAGATCCGGGCTGGAGATGAAGGTCGATAATCTCGTAGCTGTCGCCAGCCACTGCGTGCCATGTGAGGTTTCCCCAGACCCAGATCACAGTATCGGAGTTGTCCGCGATTACCGTCCAAAGTCCAATCTCGTTTAAATTCAACAACAACCCGACGAGGGCGCCCGGCTCCCAACTTGCGGTATCATCCGTCATCTCTGTCTGAAATATAGCCTCATCGAAATACAAGTCGCTCCAGGCGCCAGTCGTTCCAGGGTAGCCGACGAACATCGGATCGGTGGAGATGTTGCCTTCGCCCGGATACCCTCCCTCCACGTAGCTGTGACTGGCAGCGACATCGCCGTAGCACCCGCCCACTACGACCGATCCCGTCACCTCAGTTTCACATCCAGTCTGCGAGGAAACGCCCATGCTGGTTAGGTTCGACAGATATGCGCTTCCTCCTCCCCAACAAGCGAAACCAGATCCGATAACCGAATCCGCAATGTCGATAACGGCCGAATCACCTCCGACGTTCGCGCCGACAAATATTGATCGGTCACCGACCAAGTTACCGTACGTTACCTCCTTGAAAACAATACTATCATGGATTACAAAACTACCTCTCAGTCCGCCCATATACGAACCTACTTCGTGATTGAGAACTATGCAGTGATCCAGCGTCGCTCCACCGACCAAGGAGCCCGCATATCCTTCGTCCGCAGAGGACCGATTGTTGTAGAAGACGCAATTCGCAAACACATGGTCTCCCGATCCCATCAGAGTTGCAGCGCCACCACCCGAATACCCCGACACGTTGTCGACGAATACTGTATCCGAAACGAAGACATCCGAATCGTACACCGACAGCACTCCGTCTTCGGCTCCGTCACACCCGGTCAGATCATAGGCGTTAACCGTTTTTTTGCCTTCAACATGTTGTCCGTTCCATGACGGAGGAATGGAAAACCTCGTCAACACTATAGA
>JALNZK010000128.1 GCA_023229365.1 Pseudomonadota bacterium
TCTGGCTCCGCGATGCGCCACCGCGCGAAGATGTCGATGGCGATGAACCGCTTGTCCGCGGTCGTGACCTGGGTCGGCTCGCCGTCCCAGCCGAGCCACCGCTTCTCGAACTTCCGCGGATCGTCGACGAACGGCACCTTGACGTGCAGGCCCGGCGCGTCGACCGGCTGGCCTATCACCTGGCCGAACCGCACGATGACGGCCTGCTCGCCCTCCCGGACCGTGTACAGCGACGCGTAGAGCACGATCAGCCCCAGGAAGACGACGACTCCGGCGATGATCCTGTTCTTCATCGGGCCACCCCCGCTCCCTGCGCCGCCGGGGCGGCGGGGGTCATCCCCTGGGTGATCGGGTAGAGGAGCGGGACCACGCCGTTCTTGCTCCCCGCGTCCGAGTAGAGCTTCTTCCCCGCCCGCGGCAGGATCTTGTTCATCGTCTCGAGGTACAGCCGCGTCCGCGTCACCTCGGGCGACCGGGCGTACTGTCGCTGGAGCGCGAGGAACCTCGACGTGTCGCCCTTGGCCTGGTTGACGCGCTCGACGGCGTACCCCTCGGCCTCCTGGAGCACCTGCCGCGCCTCGCCCTTGGCCCTCGGGATCTCCTTGTTGTACTCGGCCCAGGCGTCGTTCTGCAGGCGGTCGCGCTCCTGCTCGGCCTGGTTCACCTCGTTGAACGACGGCTTGACCGGATCCGGCGGCGCCGAGTTGCGCAGCTCGATGCGCTGGATCGTCACGCCGGTCTCGAACCTCTCGCACATGTCGGAGAGGCGCGCCCGGCCGTTGCGCAGGATCTCCTCGCGGCCGGTGGTGAGCACCTCGGTGATCGAGTAGTCGCCTATCACCTCGCGCATCGTCGACTCGCCGAGCGCGCGCAGCGTCTCCTCGGTCTGCATGCCGCGCACCTTGAACAGGTAGGCGTACGGATCGGCGATCTGGTAGTGGGCGATCCACTCGAGCATCGCGACGTTCAGGTCGCCGGTGAGCATCATCGACTCGGCGCTGGTCTCGAGATCGCGCGTGAAGATCGACTTATCGCCAGCCTCGACCGTCCGGAAGCCGAACTCGACCTTGAGCTGCTGCTTGGCGGGCACCTTGATCACGGCGTCCACCATCGGGATCCTGAAGTGCGGGCCCGGCTCGGAGATCTCGGTGAACCTCCCGAAGCGCGTGACCACGCCGACCTCCTCGGGCTCGACCTGGTAGTACGACGTCACGGCGAGGATGATCGCGATCAGGATCAGGACGATGATCGTGATCATCGGTTTCAGCTTGCGCCAGAGCTTGCCGATGTCGGCGCCCGACGGCATGTCGGGGAACGGATATTGGGGTTGGTTCATCGGCGTGCTCCCTGCTGTATTGGCTGCGTTTCGCCCGCAACATAACACAGGGCAGGGCGACGTAAAGGGGCGGCACGGGTTCCCGCGCTTCGGTGCCGCGGGCCCGCGCTGCTCTCGTCCTTGCTGTCCTTGCAGTCCTTTGGGTCCTTGTCTCTGCCTGCTCAAAGGCTCAGTTCGGCTGGTAGATGGCGTCGCGATCCTTGCCGCCGGCGTAGTACTTCCAGTCGCGGTCGAAGGTGAGCGCGCCGAACAGGTTCACGGCGACGCCGAAGACGACCGCGGCGACGAACAGCTTCCCGAAGCGGCGGCCGCCGAGCGCGAGCAGGAGCAGGAGCAGCGGCGCGAAGTCGAGCGAGAACCTGTAGCCGAACTGCACCCAGCCGCTGTTCTGGTACAGGAGGCTCGGCAGCGCGACGAGCGCGGCGGTCGCGGCGATCCACAGGTACTGCCGCGTCGCCGGCTTGGGCCAGAGGATCCACAGCAGCGCCGGCGTCGTGAACCAGAGCGCGAGCCCGTGCAGGCTCACCTTCACGTACGGCGCCTCGGCGGAGATCCACGGCAGCGACGTGAGCGCCACGCCGAGGTTGTGCGCGAGGTAGTGCGTGTGGAACAGCCCCCACTTCTCGATCCGCGCGGTCTGGCGCACCACGAGGTAGTTGTGGCCGAAGTCGAGCGGATCGCCGAAGCGGCCGGCGTTCATCGCGAGGAGGAGGCCGACGACGATCGCGAGCGGCAGCGCGAACAGGATCACGAGCCGAGCGATCCGCCTCGCGCCGAGGCCGCGGAGCGCGGCGGCGATCCAGCGGAGGAGGCCCTTCGCCTCGTCGTCCGCGCCCTGCCGGAGCGCCTCGTACGCGAAGAACGGGAGCGCCAGGATCATGGGCGGCCGGCACGCGAACGCGAGGCCGAGGAAGAGGCCGGCGAGGACCGGGTGCCGCGCGTCGACGGAGGCTATCAGGAACGCGAGCAGCATCACCGTGCCGACCATGTGCGCCGTGTACCAGACCGATCCCTGCACCGCGCAGAAGAAGTACACGGTGCCGACGCCGTAAAGGGCGGTGAGCAGGCTGAGCTCCCACGGCTTCCTGCCGAGCCGGCCGCGCGCGGCGAGGAACTGCAGGAGCGCGAGCAAAAGCGCGGGCCCGGCCGCGGCGAAGAGGAGCGTGAACAGCCGGTCGTCGAAGTCGAGCCCCTGGAGCGCGACGCCCGGGAGCATGAGCACGGCGGGCAGCGGCGGGAACGACACGAACCACTTGCCCTCGAACCGCGCCCAGTCGTTCTTGTGCGGCGGCTTGCCCTCGAGCGTGAGCCGCCCGTCGAGCATGCCGTCGGCCATGTAGACGTAGTGGTTGTCGCGCGAGTGCGTCTTCAGGCGGTCGCCCATCACCGCGCCGAAGACGACGAGCGACACGACGTAGGCGATCAAGGGTCCCTTGAGGATCTGGATCCAACTGCGCGCCATGACCGCGGATCGTGCACGGCGGCCCGGCGGCTGTCAAAGAGTTCCGCGCCGGCCCTGACGACTCCCGCGCGTCGGTGCGACCTGATCGTGACTCTGGTATGATGCCCGGAGGAGGTCGATCATGAATCCACGAAAGGTGCTTCTCCTGGTCGCGTGTCTCGCGCTCGCCGCGTGCGGAGACGAGCCGGGCTCGCTCGCGTTCTCCGACAGCGGGTGCAAGGGCCCGCAGGCGGACGGCGTCCTGTCGTACCTCTACGCGCCGCTCGACGCGGCCGACTACGACGGCCTGCAGTGCGTCTCGTACGGCGCCACCGCGGGCGGCGACTTCGCGGTGGACCTGTTCAACTTCGACGCCGCGTGCGGCCCGGTGTGGGACGGCGTCGCGGCGGTCGACGGCGCGGCGGTGACGGTGGGCGTCACGAACCCCGGGTGCGTCGTCGCGGACTGCGGGTCGTGCATCTACGACTGGGCGTTCGTGATCGAAGGGGTCTCGACCGGCGCGGACGTCGAGCTGACGATCAGCGTGGAGACGTGCCCGGGAGAGGAGCTGCCCGTCACCGAGACCGCCTCGCTCCCCGCCGGGACGCTCGGGCAGGGGCTTAAGTGCCGGTACGCGAGCTGGGGCACGCTCGAGTGGCTCGGCTTCGTGGGCACGCTCCACACGCCGTGCGGCGCGCTCGCCACCGCGGAGGACGTCATCGCCTGCGAGGGCGATCTCGTCTGCGCGGCGGCGGGGGAGGGCGGCCGCGAGATCTGCGTCGCACCGTGCGGCACGGTCGCCGACTGCCCGCTGCCCGACATCATGCTGTGCCAGGTGAACCTATGCGTCCTCGACCCCGCGGTCGGGTGGTGATAGCCTTTTTTCATGGCAGCCGAGCGCAACATCGCCATTCCCCAGGAGGCGCTCGCCGAGTACTGCAGGGCGCACGGCATGCGTTGGCTCGCGTTCTTCGGATCGGTGCTCCGGGATGATTTCGGATCGGACAGCGACGTCGACGTGCTGGTCGAGTTCGAGTCGGGGCGCACCCCGGGTCTGCTCGGCATGTCGGCCCTGGAGATCGAGCTCGGGGAGATTCTCGGACGGAAGGTCGACCTGCGGACGCCGGCCGATCTGAGCCGCTACTTCCGCGAAGAGGTCGTCGGCTCGAGCGAGGTTCGTTATGAGGCAGTGACCTCGGACCTGCCGGCGCTCCTGCCTTCGTTCGAAAAGACGCTCGGGGAGTGAATCGACCCCGCGATCGGGTGGTAGTTACTCGGCGCAGGTGCCTCGGACGATGAGGCCGTTGTCCCCCACGACGTAGCGCTCGCCCGAAGCGGTGACCGCCATGTCGTACGGAACCCCGGCGATGCCGGTGTCGACCTGGGTCCACTCGGTCCCGTCCCAGCGGCAGATCTCGATCCCGTCCGGCGCGTAGCCGGGACCGACGAGGTAGACGTCGTCCGGCCCGGTGCCGCCCACGGCGCTCTCGGTCCAGCAGCCGGTGCCGGAGAGCTCCTCCCAGATCGCGCCGTCGAAGCGCCACGTGCCCGACAAGGCGACGACCGCGTAGACGTCGTCCGGGCCCGAGCCCCAGATCGACAGGATGTCGTTGTCGACGACCTCCGACTCGTCGTCCAGGAGCGGGATCTGCTCCCACGTCGCGCCGTCGAAGCGCCACAGGGCGCCGTCGTCGCCGCCCACGTACGCCTCGCCGGTCTCGGCGACCCAGAGGTCGTTCAGGGTCCAGATCCCGGAGCCGGGCGACGGGTCGGTCAGGAGGCCGACGATCGACCAGACATCTCCGTCGTTCCGCAGGACGAGGCCGTCGCTGCACGCGGCGAAGAGGTCTCCCGTCGGGGCGAGAGAGAGGCCGACGATCACGTCGCACTCGTGGCTCGCCCACGCGATCGTCCAGTCGCCGTCGGCGCGTTCGAGGATCGTGCCCCAGCTCGAGATCGCCCTTGCCCCGGCACCCGCGGCCCCCGTGACGATCAGAGGGGAAAGGTCGGTCTCGATCTCGGTCGGCAGCGTCTCCGCGCTCCAGGTCGTCCCGTCGAAACGGAGGATCATCGCCGCGCCTTCGCTGTCGAAGCCCGAAACGTATAGATCGTCCGCGGCGCTCCCCCAGACGGAGTAGCCGGCCTCCAGCCCCGGAGGCGTGAGCCCGATCCATGACGTTCCATTGAACTCGTAGAGCAGCGCCGCTCCGTACGACGACGCGAGGTACACCGCGTCCGCGGCAACGCCCCAGATGTCGTAGAAGTAGCCACCCGTCACCGACGTGGTCGTCCAGCTCGCCCCGTCCCAGCGCCGCACCACCGAGCCGTAGACGGGCGTGTAGCCGGCGCCGATCGCGAACACCGCGGAAGGGCCGGCGGCCCAGACGCCGGACAGGATGCCGGAGAACTCCGGCTCGGCCGGGAGCTCGGCCCAGGTCGCGCCGTCGTACGCCAGCACCCGGCCCGAGCGCGTCGCGGCGTACACCTCGGTCTCGGAGTTGCCGTGGAGCCCTAAAATCCAGCTGGGGTCGGCGGCGCCGGTGTCGGTCCAGCCGCTGCCGTCGTAGAGCCAGATCGTCCCGTCGGTGGTGCCGGCGAAGATCGCGGTTTCCGACGCGCCCCACAGCGCGTAGGCGTCGGCCGGCGGCTGCTCCGGGAGATCCGACCAGACGGCGCCGTCGAACACCGCGATGTGCGTCACGTAGTCGGAGATCCCGCCTTCGGAGACGTAGTCATCGCGGATGACCGCGTACACGCTGCCGCTCTCGGCGAGCCAGCTTCCGAGGACGTACCGCGTGCCGAGCGCGTCGGCGACGCCCAGGTCGTTCCAGGAGCTGCCGTCCCAGTGCACGGCGTAGGCGGTCATGTGGTTGGAGCCGGCCGCGTAGACATCGCCGGGTCCGGTGCCGGTGACCGCGCGATACCCCGAGACGGCGTCACTCGACAGCGCGAGCGACGGGATCGCGCTCCAGGTGCCCCCGGAGGAGATCAGGACGTTGGAGTCCGCGGCGGCGTAGATGGTGGTGGAGCCGCCCGCGCCCCACGCCGAGTTGACCCAGTCGTTGGTGATCCCGTTGTCGGAGATCAGAGAGCCGCCGTCGAGTCTGTACAGCGCACCGGAATCGCCGGACGCCGCGAACGCCGTGTCCGCAGACGCGGCCCACGCGGCCCCGAGATCGTTCCCGTCCGAGGTGGCGTGGAGCTGCCAGCTCCCGTCGAAGGCGAACAGCCCGCCGGTGGTCGGCGCGAGGAAGTGGCCGTCGTCCACGGCGAACAGGGCGTTCGGCGCGCCGCCTATCGCCCCGAGATCGTCCCAGACCGCGCCGTCCCAGCGATACAGCCGATGGGAGGAGTACGGATCGAGGCCGCCCGTCGCGTACAGGTTCCCGGACGGCGACGCCGAGATCGCGGTGAGGTAGACGTCCTCCGGACCGGCCATCTCGGACCAGTCGATGCCGTCGTAGACGAGGAGGCGGGAAGGGGAGTTCCACCCACCGGGATCGAGCGCGTACACCTCAGAGGGACCCGTGCCGGCGATGTCAGACAGGTACAGCGACTCGTCGAGGTGCTGCACGACCCAAACCGTGCCGTTGAAGCGCAGGACAGCGCCGTTGGAAATGTCGACCGCGAAGACGTTCGAGGGACCGGAGCCCCAGATGTCGTACAGCGCGAAGGCGTAGATGCCCGCGGAGGAGTCGACCGGGAGCGGCACCTCGGTCCAGGCCGAGCCGTCGAAATGGAAGATCGTAGACATATAGAATCCGGCGACCCAGAGGTCCTCGGGTCCGCTCCCCCAGATTGTGTAGAGGCCCTCTTCGGGATCCGGGCTCGCGAGCGCGGTCCACGAAGCGCCGTCCCAATGAAGGAAGACGCTGTCATCGCCCACCGCATAGACATCGTCGTCCGCGAACCCCCAGAGGTCCCGGATGCCGCCGGTGGTCATGGGAGGGTGCACGCGCTCCCACCCGATGGTGGTGCAGTCGTCGGTGTCGGTGTCGGTGTCGGAATCGGTATCCGTGTCGGTGTCTGTGTCCGTATCCGTGTCCGTGTCCGTATCCGAATCGACATCCGTGTCACTATCGACATCCGTGTCGCTGTCCACATCGACAGAGCCGTCCGGGGCGTCGTGGTGTGTGTCGTCGCCGCAGCCCGCGAGCATCGCCGCGGTAAGGACCGCGAGCATCAGCGATCTTGATACGCAAGACATCTGTTCCCCCTCTAAATCGCTCCGAAGAGCACGTTGTACAGGCCGCCCGCAGGAGCAGCGCCGACGAACGTACACCCGCAGCCGTCGTCGCTCGAGCCCGTCGTCCCGGCGTCGGCGTCCGCATCCGCGTCGGTGTCGGCGTCCGTGTCCGTGTCGGCGTCCGTGTCGACGTCCGTATCGGAATCCGCGTCCGCGTCGGTGTCCGCATCGGAATCCGTGTCCGCGCCCGCGCACTCCTTGAAGCCCTCCTGCACGACCCAACCCGGGTTCGCGTCCGCGCTGCGCTCGTAGGCGCCGACGTCCGGCGCGCCGGTCTCGCGCGGCAGGCAGTTGAAGTCGTCGCCGGGCGCGTCCGCCGCCTCGCCCATCTCGAGCAGCGAGGACTCGGACGCCGGGTAGAGATCCATGCCGACGGGATCGAGGAGGTCGTCCTCGGGCGCGGCGGCCGGGAAGGTGCCGCCGGGCGCCTCGTCCGTCCCCTGCACCGCGTTGTCCGCGAACGTCGCGTCGCCCGGGCCGTTCGGCAGGCGGATCGCGGTGGTGGCGGAGCAGTAGAGCGCGTTGCCCAGGACGCGGATCGAGTCGCTCTCGAGGCCGTCCCACTCGTTGCCGCGCAGGCACGAGTCCCCCGCGCCGACGACGGTGTTGTAGGCGATCTCGAGCTCGCGCGGGACGTTGGCCTGGCTCGGCTTCGACGCGATGCCGTTCGCGGCGACGTTCATCACGAGGTTGTTGCGCACGATCGCGTCGCCCACGAGCTGGATGCCGTTGTCGTTCGAGCTCCAGACGACGTTGCCCTCGACCGTGTTCTGCGCCTCGCCGCTCGTGCCGTACATCGTGATTCCGGGGTAGTTCACGTCGTGGATCACGTTGTGGCGGACGACGACGTTGTACGACCCGGTCTTCAGCTCGATCCCGTCGCCCTGCTCGGTGCCGAGCGTGTCGTGGCACCAGTTGAGCTCGACGACCGACTCGTGCACCGCGCACGCGCCGTCGTTGCAGCCGAGGTAGAAGCACTCGCCGGTGCCTCCGGTGTGGTGCACGTGGTTGCGGCGCAGCGTGATCTGCGCGTAGTCGGCGCCCGCCACGTTCGCCGAGATCCCCACGTCGCCCGTGTCGTGCACGTGCAGGTTCTCGATCGTCGCGTGGGACGAGGCATACATCCTCAAGCCGTGCGAGCCGTACACCATCTCGAAGCCGCTCCAGGTGAACCACGCGCCGGAGAGGTTGACGACGTTCTGGCTGCCCGCCGGATCGCCGGAGAGCACGACCGTCTCGCCGTCGGCCGCGCGGACGGCGATCGGCGCCTCCTCGGTGCCCGAGAGCACGACCTCGCGGAACCACGAGCCGCCGCCCTGCTGCGTCGTGTAGGTGCCCTCGTGGACGATCACCTCGTCGCCGGGCGCGGTCCCGTCGATGATCCCGAACAGATCATCGCTCGGGTACACGTCGAACGTCTCTGACGCAGCGCGCTCGGGGAGGAGCGCGACGCAGAGCGCGGCGAGAGCCGACAACACGACGAACCGCGATTTCAGAATCATGGATGCCCCCTTCCTTCTGAGCTCGCCGTCGAGCCTACCATGGAATCCTTCTGGCTCCGCCCGCGTTCACCGGGTATGAATCGCGTCGTGTCCGTGCTCCTCTACCACCTCGCGCAGCTCAGGCGGCACCTGCCGCGCGGCCGGAAGGGCGCCGTGCTCGTCGCCGTCGGCGCGGTGGGGACGCTCTCCGGCGCGGTCCTGCTCGCCGGCGGCTCCGTCGCGCGCGAGGCGCGGCCTTTCCTCTGCACGGCGACCGACGACGTCCCGCAGCGCTTCGCCGCGATCGTGCCCGGCTGCCGCGTGTACCCGGACGGCACGCCGTCGGCGATGCTCGAGGACCGGCTCGCGGCCGCGCTCGAGCTGTACCGGGCGGCAAAGGTCCGGAAGATCCTCGTGTCCGGCGATCACGGCGCGGCGTCGTACGACGAGGTCGGGGCCATGCGGCGCTGGCTCGAGGAGCGCGGGGTGCCGGGCGAGGACGTGTTCCAGGATCACGCCGGGTTCCGCACGCGCGACACGATGCTGCGCGCGGAGGCGGTGTTCGAAGTGAGAGACGCGATCGTCTGCACCCAGGAGTTCCACCTCGCGCGGTCCGTCTTCCTCGCGCGTCGCGCCGGGATCGACGCGGTCGGGGTGCCCGCGGACCGCCGCGCCTACCGCGCGATGGGGATCAACCGGCTGCGCGAGACGTACGCCCGCGCCGCAGCGTTCCTCGACGCGCGCCTGCTCCACACCGGGCCGCGGTTCTACGGCCCGAAGATCCCGATCACGGGCGACGGCAGGGCCACGCGGGACGACTCGCCTGGGAGCTGATCCCCGACGCGACGCCGGCCGTCACCATTCTTGCGGTCCGGGCCGGACGGCGATAGTGTATCGGCGCTCGCGAGAAGGGGCTTCGACGCGGCGCCGGGATGACCCGCGCGCCTGGAAGAGAAAGGAACGGTGCCGATGATGGGCATGGGAATGGGTGGTCCTGGTCTCACGGGGATATGGCTGCTGCACTTCGGCATCATCGCGATCCTGGACGCGAAGATGTTCAAGGTCGTGGAGAAGGACGGGAAGCGGCAGATCGGCGCGCTCGTCTGGGGCATCGTCATGCTGTCGCTCGCCGGCATCGCGGCGATCGAGGGGCTCTGGGGGCTCTTCCATTCGTTCATGGGCTTCGGCTACATCGAGTACAACCCGTTCCCCGTCATCGCGGGCCTGTTCGCCAACCTGGCGCAGCTCGGGACGGCGACGTTCGTCATCCTGAGCGGCGTCAAGCGCGTCCGGATGCAGCCGCCGGGCTTCGGCATCCCGAAGATCATCTTCGGCGCGAACGCGATGTTCTTCGGCCTGCTCCTGTTCATCGCGATCATGTCGCAAGGGTACTACTACTTCTGATAGAGGCGCGCCGGCGCCACGGCAGGGGAGTCGCGTCCCCCGAACCGCCGGCTCCCGACCGCGGCAGGCGCCTCGATGCACCAGGTGCGGGATCGGGTGTGAGATCGCCGCGGTTCAGTGACTACGCGGCGCGAACGCGATCCCGGGGCCGCCACGCCGCCTCCCGGCGCGTTGGCAGAGGAATTGCACCCGCGATAGATGCCGTTGGTTTCAGGGCCTCCAGCCCCAGATTGACCTACCCTCGATCGATGTTGGCTGGAGGCCCTCATTTTATTCTTCGTTCGCAGCCGCTTGACCGCCCCGCGTTTCGCCCCTAAGTTTCGTCGCGTCGAAGAGGAGCGACACACAATGGATACCGTTCAGAACGACGCCTTCGTGGCCATCGAATACACGTTGAAGCTCGATTCCGGCGAGATCGTGGACAAGTCCCCGGCGGGCAGGCCGCTCGGGATCGTGGTGGGCAACGGGCAGATCATTCCCGGGCTCGAGCGCGCGCTCCTCGGGCACAAGCTCGGCGAGGCGTTCCAGGCGGACGTCCCCGCGGCCGACGGCTACGGGACGGTCGACGCGGAGATGATCCAGACCATGCCGCGGAAGAACTTCCCGAACGGCGAAGCCCTCGAGGTCGACATGGTGTTCCAGGCGCAGACGCCGCACGGCGCTGTCAGCTTCCGCGTGAAGGAGATCCTCGAGGAGGACGTCGTCGCCGACTTCAACCACCCGCTCGCCGGAGAGGATCTGCACTTCGAGGTCAAGATCGTCGAGGTGCGCGAGGCCACGGAGGCGGATCTGCACGCGGCCCACGGCTGCGACGGCTCGCACAGCTGCTCGGGCTGCCACTGCTGAGGCCCTCCGCCTCGGGCGTGGAATCCTTTCCTTCCCTTGCGCGTCTACCTCTGACAGATTCCGATATCGAGACAGAACCGGGAGGACGTTCATGGGACGACGCAGAGCAGCATTCGCCGCGCTGGCGCTCCTGTCCACGGCCGTGACCGCCGCCGATGCCGCCGAAACGGGCGGCAAGGTCGAGCTGCCGCTGTCGCGCTACGAGGAGATGTTGGACAGGGCCGAGCTCGAGGATGTGACGGTGCCTCCGGAGATCCCCGTGGCGCGGCTCGAGCGGCGGATCGACGGCGTGTTCTCGAAGGGGCTGTTCCGCGGCGTGCTCGTGGAGCGGTTCGAGGTGCTCGACGTCGAGGGGCACCTCAGGGTCCCGGTGCTCGACGGCGAGGTGTCGCTCGCAGAGGTGTCGCTCGACGGGAAGCGCACCTCGCTCCTCCGCGAGGGGGACATGTACACGCTCGGAGTGAGCGGGCCCGGCGTGCACGAGGTGCGGCTCGCCTTCTACGCGGGCGAGAACCAGGAGCGGTTCGCGCGGCGGCTGTCGTTCGCGCTGCCCGAGGGCGGCGTCACCTCCTTGAAGGTCGTGATCCCGGAGTCGGACATCGAGGCCCAGCTCGGCTCCGGCGCCCTCGTCGGGACGTCGCAGGTCCCGGGCGGGACGCTCCTCGAGGGGTACCTCGACTCGACCGGGCGCGTCGACCTGTCGTGGACCCGGCGCGCCACGCACAAGGGCGACCTGAAGACGCGCATGGAGGCGCGGGTCCACACGCTGTTCACAATCGGCGAGGCGAGCGTCGTCGGGGAGTCGCAGCTCGACTTCGCCGTGCTCGAGGGCGAGGCCGACACCGTCCGGCTCGCCCTGCCGGGCGGCGTCGAGGTGCTCGCGGTCGAGGGGGAGCCCGTGCTCCAGTGGCGGACCGAGGGCGGAGCCGGCGGCGAGTTGATCGTCCTGCTCCGGTACCTCGTCGCCGACAAGATCGAGTTCAAGGTTCGCTTCCAGCTGCCGTCGTCGGACGCGGGGGAGACGCTGCTCGCGCAGCCGCTGCCGGCGGCGGACGTGCCGTTCTCCGGCGCGGCTGGGCTCGTCGGCCCGGCCGGCCTGAGCGTGCGCGTCGCGCGCGTGGAGGGCGCCACCGCGCTCGAGCCGGGGGACTACCCGCCGGAGCTCGCCGCGCTCAGCGGCAGCCCGCTCCTCCACGGCTTTTCGTTCACGAGCGCGCCGACCATCGGCGTGACCTCGGCGCGGCGGCGCGAGGTGGAGCTGACGTCGACGCTCGCCGAGGAGCTGCAGGCGTCGACCGTGATCGCGGCCGACGGCTTCGAGGTGACGAAGATCAAGCTGAAAATGCGCAACAACACGCGCGAGTTCCTCGCCGTGCGCCTGCCGGAGGGCGCGACGCTCACGCACTGCCTCGTCGAGGGCGAGCCGGTCCGGCCCGCGACCGGCGAGGACGGCGCGCTGCTCGTCCCGCTCCTGCAGAGCGAGAAGATCGGCGACGGCGCGCAGCGCGTGCACCGGGTCCGGCAGGGGGAGACGCTGAGCGACATCGCGAACCTCTACTACTCCGATCCGGGCAAGTGGGCGCTCATCCTGAGCGCGAACCCGGGCGACCTGTCGTCGCCTGCGAGCGTCACGTCGGGCCAGACGCTGCGCATCCCGTCCGGCGGCGGCGTCGCGCTCGAGGAGACCAGCTTCGTCGTGGAGATGGCGTACAAGGTGAAGCGCGATCCGCTCGGCGCGCTCGGCCGGGTCGCGGTCACGCTCCCCGCCATCGACGTCGACACGATGCGCGTCACGTGGCACCTCTACTTCCCGACGGCGCTCGAGCCGGTGGGGTTCGACGCGAACCTCACGCAGTACTCGTCGATCCGTTACGATCTGTTCACTCGCGTCCGCGATTTCATCTACAACGCCCTCGCCGTGCGCGACGCGTGGGCCGGCGAGAAGTACGAGAACATCCTCGCGAAGCGCAAGGTGATCTTCCGCGACGAGTCCGCCAGCATGGCGCAGGGCGAGGCGATCCGGACCGAGTTCCCGCTCGTCGGCGCGCAGTACAGGTTCAAGCGGATCCTGCTCGGCCGGGAGACGCCCCGGATCGCGGTGACCTACCTCGATCGCGACTTCGATATCCTGCTCGAGATAGCGGCGCTCGTCGCCGCGTTCATCGCGACGTGGGCGCTCCTCCACCGCTATCGTTCCGTGAGGATCGTGATCGCGGGGGTCGTCGCGATCGCGGTGCTGCTCGTGGTCGCGCACTTCGTGCTCGGCGTGCACCGGCGCCTCCTGTGGGGCGCGGATCTCGCGCTGATCGTAACGCTGTTCAAGGCGAGGGGCGGGCCGCTGCGCGCGCGCGCGGCGGAGCTGTTCGCGGCGCCGTGGCGCTTCGTCGAGCTGCTCTCGGTGCGCAACCTCCTGTGCATGGTGGGTGCGCTCGCGGTGATTTCGTTCGTCATCGTGTTCCCGCTCCTCACCTCGGCGACCGCCGCCGCCGTGATGCTCGCGATGTGGGTGCGCCACCTGCGGAAGGAGGCGCGCCATGGCTAGGCACGCAAGGGTTCCGCTCCTGGTCCTCGTCGCGGGCGCGTGCTGGCTCGCGGCGCTCGACGTCGCCGCCCTCCCGCAGGAGGGGCTCACGGCCGAGGAGGACGCGGCGCGACAGGCGTTCGCGGACGACAACTTCGAGGCGATCGTCGCCCCGCAGAACAAGGACTTCTTCGCAAGCGCGCCCGTCGCCGCGGCCCCCGAGGCGATGCAGGCGCTCGGATACCTCGGAAGCCCCGCAAAGGCCGGTCCCGCCCCGTACCCCGGGGGAGAGGCGACGATCGCGCCGCCGGGAGGGGCGCAGGTCTGCGAGGTGGCGAAGGCGGAGCTGTCGATAGCGCAGTTCGCGGCGCTGCGCGCGGAGCTGAAGACCCTCGCGCGCCGCACCGGGACCGTCGAGGGGCCCACCGTGACCCTCGGCGCGTCGGCGTACGCGGGGCGCGCCGTGAAGGGCGCCCTCGAGCTGCACCTCTCGCTCGGGGTCACGCTCGGCAAGCCCGGCGCGTGGAAGACCGTCCCGCTCGTCGGCGACGACGTCGTGCTCGTGCGGGCGGTCGTGGACGGCAGGCCGATCGCGGTCGCGCGGCTGCGCGGCTATCACGTCTGGCAGACCACGCGCGACGGCGAGGTCGCGATCGAGCTCGACATACTCGTGCCCTCGCGCGGGCGACGCGGCTCGCTCGAGTACGACTTCCTCGTGGCGCGGACCGCGGTGACGCGCTTCGACTGCGCGTTCCCGGAGGAGGGGCTCGAGCCGCGCCTCGACACCGCCGTCCAGTCCGACGTGACCGCAGAGCCCGGCGCCACGCGCCTTGCGGCGACCCTGCGGCCGACGACGCGCGTGCACCTGGTGGGGTTCAAGTCGATGGGTGAGGACGACGGGCAGCCCGCGCGGATCTACGCCGAGGCGTCGAGCCTGCTCTCGGTCGGGGAGCGCGCCCTCGAGGTGTTCACGGTGATCCGTTACAAGATCCTCTACGCTGGCGCGAAGAGGTTCGATATCGCCGTCCCGCGCGACATGGCGGTGCTGTCGGCCGATGGTGAGGGCGCGTTCCGTTACGCCGTCGAGACCGGCGAGGACGGCGCGACCGTGCTGCGCGGCGAGACCGCCTTCCCGATTCGCAACGAGTACGAGATCTCCCTCCGGCTGAAGCGCCAGCTCTCCAAGCAGGACGGCGAGAGGGGCGCGGCGTTCGACGTTCCGCTGCCGCGCTGCGTCGGCGTCGAGCGCGAGAACGGCTGGCTCGCGGTCGAGGTGCCGGGCAAGCTGAAGCTGAACGAGGTCGAGCGCGTCGAGGCGCTCGCGGTCGACGTGCGCCAGCTCCCGCTGGAGATGGTCTCGAGCGCGGTCAGCCCGATCATCAAGGCGTACCGGTACCACGCGGTCACATCCCGCATCCGCCTGTCCGCGGTGCGCCTGCCGGAGCTGGAGCCGAAGTCCGCCTCAGTCGATCGCGTGCGGGCCTTCTCCGTCGTCTCCGCCGAGGGCAAGGTGCTCACCGATCTCAAGATCTCGCTGCGCAACCGCCTGACGCCCACGCTCGCGCTCGACGTGCCGGAGGGCGTGGAGGTGCGATCCGCGCACCTCGACGGCGTAACGATCCAGCCGAGCCGCGACGAAAACGGCAAGCTCGTGCTGCCGCTCAAGCGCTCCGAGGGCGGGGAACGGCCAGCGCCGTTCACGCTGCAGATCGTGCTCGAGAGCCGACTCGATCCGCTCGGCCTGTTCGGGCAGCGAAGGCTCGCGCTCCCCGCGATCGCGCTCCCCGTCTCCTCCGCGAGCTGGAGCGTCTTCCTCCCGTCGAACAACGCCTACAGCGGGCTCGAGGGCGACGTCGACGCCGAGCCGCTCGCGGCCGAGGCGAGCTGGCACCAGCCGGTCGGCTCCGCAGCGCCGGTCCGTTTCGGATCGCGCGGCCGGGGCCCGGACGAGAACGACGGCGCGGCGCTCGAGGCGGCCGGGGGGTCGATGTCGATCCGAATCGAGATCCCGCGCTCCGGCATTCGGCTCGAGAGCGATCGCTTCTGGCTCGCAGAGCGCGCGCCGCTCGAGGTCTCGTTCTGGTTCCTCCGCGGCTGGCTCCGCCTTCCCTTGGGGATCCTCGCTGCGCTCGCCATGGCGGCCGGCCTCGTGTTCGCGGCGGCGTGGCGTCGCGGCGGGCGCCGCCGTCTCGAGATCACGGCGGGGCTCGTCGTCGCGGCGCTCGCGGCGTGGCC
>JALNZK010000129.1 GCA_023229365.1 Pseudomonadota bacterium
ACCCGGTCGAGCACAACGTCCTCGAGCTCTCCGAGTTCAAGACGGCTCTCGATACGCGGTTCGGCGGCGAGGGGAAGTACGTCGCGGTCGTCGTCGCCGGCGTCCCGGCCCCGGACGGAGCGGCCCCGTGCTCCTACGGCGAGGACGGCGCGATCGCCGCCGGGAGGCTCGCCGGGTTCGTCGCCGATCACGTGAACGCGACAGGGGATCACGGCGTGATGCACGACATCTGCGAGGCGCAGTCGACAGGCGACATGGCGTCCGCGCTCGAGGAGGCGATGGCGCTCATCGAGGTGGCGTGCGACGAGTACGTCATCGAATAGGCGCGAGGAGGGAAGATGCGTTTCCAACGGCTCCTGGGGATCGCGCTCGGCGCGGCGGCGCTCGCGGCGGCACAGCCGGCGCAAAGCGCGATCGTGACCCTGCAGAACGACAGCCTCGCGGCCCTGATGCTCGGCACGGCGAGCTGCGGCTTCGCCGAAAACGAGTACGTGGCGTCGATCTTCGTGCCGGGCGAGGAGATGTACCCGGTGCAGATCATGCAGATCCAGCTCCCGCTCGCGCCGGTGACCGCGGGCGGCTTCACCTGCAACCCCACGACCGAGGCGTCCGGGCTCGTCTTCCCGCTGCGGATCTGGGTCGACGAGGACGAGGCGCAGCTCACGCCCACCGGCTCGACGATTTACGAGGATCTCGATCTCGCGCTCTTCAGCTCCTCCACGGCGTTCAACACGATCGACGTGGCCTCGGAGGGGCTCATCGTGAACGAGGGGCCGATCCGCGTCGCGTTCGAGTTTCCCGCCGACGGCGTGGCGTTCCCGTACCGGGACACCGGGAACACGGCGTACCGCAACCTCGTCTACGGCGTCTTCGGCGGCGACTTCCAGTGGCAGTGGACCAACGGCCTCGGCGTGGCCGGCGACTGGGTCATGCGGCTGGTCGTCGACACGAACGTCGGCGCGACGGATTCCGACACCGATACGGACACGGACACGGATTCCGACACCGACGCGGATTCCGACACCGATTCCGACGCGGACACGGATTCCGACACGGACACGGGCTCCGACCCCGAGTGCGATCCCGCGACGTGCAACGACATGTGCCAGAACAACGACTTCGCGGAGGGCGCCTGCGGCGTCGACGGGTGCGAGTGCTACGGCGAGGCGGAGGGCAGAGCCGATTCCGGTTGCGGGTGTTCCGCGGTGGGTCGGCGCGGCCCGGGAGTCTCCCTGCTCGCGACGCTCGCGGGTTTCATATTTGCAAATCCGTTCTGAAATTTTCCACGCTTGAAATGAACGGGCGGCTTCGGGCGGATCGCGCCGCGCCCCGATCGCCGGGGGACGCTCCGCTTCGACTCGAATTGATTCGATAATTTCGAGAGCGCCGCACGCATCGCGCCCCCTAACGAAACTCGGCACGACCGTTGCAATGCTCCCCGCGCGAAACCGGCTTCGGCCTCCAGAGGAGGTGGCGACATGATGCCAGCGCGCGACATGATGAGCGGCCCGAACATCCTCGTGATCAACGACGACGGCAACGAGCTCGACCTCTTCTCGCTCGGCCTGCGCCTCGAGGGGCTCCAGGCGACCGGGACCACGTCGGCCGCCGAGGCGCTCGACCTCCTCTCGCAGCGAGGCTTCGACGTCGCGCTCATCGACCTGATGATCACGGAGATCAACGGCCTCGAGCTCGCGAGGAGGATCCGCCTCAAGCACCCGGACGTCGTCACCATCCTCATGTCCGACTATCTCCTGTCGCCCGTCCAGCTCGCGAAGGCGAACACGGGCGTCGTCGGGTTCGTGCCCAAGCCGTGCCGCCTCGAAGAGGTCGCGCGGTTCATCCGGGCCAAGCTGGAATCGAAATCGGTAAAGGACGGGGCCTCCGCCGCACAAAACCACGCTCACGCTGATCCTCAAGCTCCTTTTGACGTTCTCTCTGTCCAGTTCGCATTCTGAATCCTCTTCCACCAGTCTACTGAGCACTGTTTCCCCTCTCTCGCGGCGGAGGCGGGAGAGGGGAAACGACCTCTTCGCCTCGCCAAGGGACGGCGCTTGGGATAGATTGCCCCGTCCCCATGCGCTCGGACGACGCCCAAAGGAACCGCCTCTGGATCCTGCTCGCGGCCGCACTGCTCGCGATCGCCGTCGCGTGGGTCGCCTGCGGGCGCTTCGATCTCGACGACGTGAAACGCGCCGCGCGCGCGCTCGATGCGACCGCCGCGGCCCACCCGCTCCTCGCGTTCCTCGGCGTCACCGCCGCCCAGGCTGCCGGGATGGCGGTCTCGCTGCCGACCAAGGCGCTGCTCGCGCTGCTCGCCGGCGCGCTCCTCGGGCCTTTCGCCGGCGCCGCGGCGACCGAGGTGGGCGTCCTCGCCGGAACCACCGCGCTGTTCTTCGGCTGCCGGCGCGCGCTCGGCCCGGACACCCTCTCGCGCTTCGGGAGGCTCGCCTCTGGCCTTCAGGATCGCCTCCGCTCGAGGCCGGTGCTCGCGGTCGCCGGGCTGCGGCTCGTGGTGACGATCCCTTACGGGCCCATCACGATCGCCTGCGCGGCGGCCGGGATGGACTACCGCCGGTTCCTCCTCGGGTCGCTGCTCGGGGATCTGCCCGTCGCCGCCCTCTACGCGTTCGCCGGATCGAGGCTCATGTCGCTCGCGAGCGCGGACGAGGCGATCTCCCCCGCGACCGTCGTCGTGCTCGTGGTGGCCGGGGTCGCGATGTTCGCGGCGGCCGTCGTCGTGCCGGCGAGAAAACGCGCCGGCTGACGAGCGCGTCACCCGCTTGTCTTGGGGAAGGGTTCGCCGTACTGTCGGTGCACGGAGGGGAAGATGACCGGCAACACGACGACCCAGGCGTTGACGGCCAAGCGGCAGCTCGGGTTCCTGGCCACGTTCGACAAGAAGTTCGAGGGGTTCAGGCGCGAGATGGAGCGGCTCCGGCGCGCCTCGGTGACGGGCAAGTCCTTCGGGGGCAGATGGCCGACCGAGGGGCTCGAGCGGATCGCCAAGAGCCTCGTCGGGGCCGGGGCGGTGTACAGCCTCGGCGAGATCACCGAGTGGGCGCGCGGCTTCCTCGGGCGGATCGACGCCGTCCGCGCGTCCTCCGAGCCGCCGGCCGACGCGGACCTCGAGTGGCTCGCCGCGCAGATAGGGGTCCTTTCCGCCCTGTACGAGACCACGCTCGCGACGGCGTGCGCGCTCGCCGGCGAGGAGGTGCCCTCCCCCGTCAAGCGGTCGTCGGCGCCGCCCCCGGCCGACGTGCCCGACGGCGCCCGCGACTCGGCCCCGTTCATCGCCCCCTCGCGGGCGACGGATCCGCCGCCGCCGGGGCCGGTCTCGAAGCCCCTCTCCGACCAGCCGCCAAGGATCGCGCGGCCCGTCAGCCAGCCCCCGCGCAGGCCGCCGACGGCGGAGCGGAGCCCCGCGGCCGGGCTCAAGCCGCTCGTGTACGTCGCCGCCGCGCGGCCCGACGAGCGCGCCGAGATCATCGCGGCGCTCAAGAGCGGCGGCTTCGAGCCGCGCGAGATCTCGGACGCCGAGGCGCTGCACAGGAAGACGGTCGAGGGATCGCCCGATCTCGTCGTCATCGATCTCGACGACGCGGCGCCGAGCGGCAAGGCGCTGGCCGACACCCTCGCGGCGGATCCGCTGACCGACTTCGTGCCCGTGCTGAAGGTCGGCACGCTGATAGGCCCGCCGCGCGGCAACGAGATCCCGAAGCCCATCGACACGGAGCGCTTCCTCGCCGTCGCGCGAAGGGTCGCGACCCCCGAGATCCGGGCCGCGCGCGTCACCATCGGCCTCTCCGATCCGACGCTGGACGAGCTCCTCGACTTCGTGATCGAGGAGCTGCACGCGGGCGTGCTCGACGCCGCGACGGGCGTCGCGCCCTCGCACAGGATCCGGGTGCCGTCCGAGGGCCGGTTGATGGCCGCGGTCTGGGGGCTCATCGCCCAGCTGCGGCGCGCCGCCGCCGAGGGCACGAGGGGCAGGATCAGGTTCCTGCCCGCGACGAGCGGACAGCTCGGCATGATGGCGCTCGCCGAGGCCGACGAGGTGCTCGAGACGGCGTCCGCGTCCGAGATCGAGGACGGTGACGTCGCCGCGCTCTCGGACGTCCGCGCCCTCGTCGCGGACGACGATCCCGAGGTCCGGGCCCTGTTCGCGCGCGTCCTCACCGAGGCGGGCGTCCGCGTGCGGCTCGCGATCGACGGGCAGGAGGCGCTCGAGACGATCCGCCGGGAGCCGCCGGACTTCATCGTCTCGGACATCCTGATGCCGGTCATGGACGGGTGGGAGCTGTGCAACCGCCTCCGGGCGGACTACGCCCTGCGCCACATCCCGGTGATCCTCCTCTCCTGGAAGGAGGACTTCCTCGAGCGGCTGCGCGGCCTGAACGTGGACGCCGACGACTTCATGCTCAAGGAGGTGGATCGCAAGCAGATCCTCGCGCGCGTCGTCCGCGTCCTGCGCCCGCGCCTCGTGCTCGAGCGCCAGCTCGGCATCCACGGCGACGTGAGCGGCCGCATCGAGCGGCTCGGCATCACGCCGATCGTCGCCGCCGCGTCGAAGCTCCGCCCGAGCTGCCGGATCACCTTCCGCGAGACCTGGAACTACTTCGAGGCCGACGTCCGCGAGGGCGAGCTCATCGCCGTGACGCGCACCGGCACCGACGGGACCTTCGCGTCCGGCCCCGCCGCGCTCGGGCGGCTCCTCGGCGTGACGAGCGGGCGCTTCGCCGTCGTCGAGCCCGTGGACACGCCGCGGCGCCAGTTCGCCGAGGGCGCGAAGGGGGCCATCGAGTCGGCCTGCCGCCGCCTGAACGGGCTGGTGGCGCAGGTGATCGACGGCGCCCTGATCGACATCGCCACCATCGAGATCGATCCCGAGGTGAAGCGGCTGTACGCGCAGATCATGCCGCCGAAGCTCCGCGTCCCGCTCGAGCGGCTCGCGGACGGCGCGAGCCCGCGGGAGATCATCCTCGAGCAGGAGGCCTCCCCCGACGCCCTCGAGAACCTCATCCTGGACCTGATCCGCGTCGGCGCCGTGACCGGGATCAGCGCGCCGCCCCCCAACCTCTCGAGGACGCCCGTCACGCGCGACTCCGCGCGGTGGCGCGCCCTGGGCGACGGCCAGGTGCTCGAGGAGGACGGCTCGGACGGCGGAGCGGAGCCCGCCGCGGCCGCGAGGCCGAGTTCGGAGCCGAGGCGCGGGGGCGCGCCGGACGCGGACGACTTCGACGCGGGGCACCGCGGGTCGCCGCTCCCGCCCCTCACCCGCGACGGGGGGGGCCGCTCCTCGGCGGCCTGGAAGGCGGTGGCCCTGATCGCGCTGGTCGCGCTCGCGTTCTCCGCGTTCTTCAACTACCGGATGTGGACGGAGCTCGGCGCCGGGGCGCCCGACGCGGCGGACGCGCGCCCCTCGTTCGAGGCGCCGCCCGAGCCGCCGCCGCCCCCGGCACCGCCTCCCCCTCCCGCCGCGCCACCGGAGCCGGCCGTTGCGTCGCCCGAGCCGGCCGTTACGTCGCCCGAGCCGGCCGTGCAGCCAGCGCCGGACTCGTCGGACAGGTCGGACAGGTCGGACGGGTCCCGCAGATCCCGCAGGCACAGGAGCTCCGACGACTCGGACGACCCGTACGCCTCCCCCGCCCCGGAGCCCCCCGCCGCGAAGGCGGCGTCCGACAACCCCTACGACAGCGAGCCGGCGCCCGCGGCCGAGCCGACGACCGGGAAGATCTCCGTCGTCGCGCCGGACGTCGAGGGGCCGGTCCCCGTCTCGATCGACGGGGTGGCGCGAGGCGACGCGCCCGTCACGGTCGAGCTCACCGTCGGGCTGCACGAGGTGGAGCTCACCGTCGGCGGGGAGCGGACGCTGCGCATGATCAGCGTCAAGCCCGGGCAGACGAAGCGCGTCGTCGCCAAGGCCGCGCCGTGAGGGGCCCGACGCTCGACGAGGCGCTCGCGGCGCCCCTCGCCGGCACGATCTTCGAGTCCGCGGGGACCGCGATGTACATCATCGACGAGGATAGCCTCGTGGTCGCGGCGAACGGGCTGGCGCGCAAGACGGCCCACCTCGCGCCGGGCGCGTCCGTCGCGGGGCGGAGGCTGGGCGACGCCCTCGGCTGCTCCCACACGCCGGACCCCGCCTCGCTGTGCGGCGCCGAGGCCCCGTGCAAGGTGTGCGGCGGCCGCAACGCGATCTCGGGCAGCCGCGAGAGCGGGCTCGTCGCCGAGGAGGAGTGCCTCCTCACGAGCAGCCGCGACGGCGTCGTCAGCTCCGCCGAGATCCACGTCATCGCGACCCCGCTCGCGCTGGGGGATCGCCGCTACACGCTCGTCTCGATGCGGGACATCAGCGACGAGAAGCGCCGCCGCACGCTCGAGCGCGTCTTCGTCCACGACCTGAACAACACCGTCGCGTCCCTGTCCGCCTGGGTGGACCTGCTCGACGACCCCGACCCCGGCATCCGGACGGACGCCGCCTTGCGCGTGCAGCGGCTCACCCGCAAGGTCACGGACGAGATGCGCGCGCACACGCTTCTCACCCGCGTCGAGTCCGCCGAGTTCACGCCGGGCTGGCAGGCGCGGACGCCCGCGGAGGTGATGGAGTCTGCGGCGGCGGAGGCCCTGCCCCCCGGCGAGGAGGGCGTGGCGGCGCTCGAGATCGCGGAGCCGATCCCGGAGGGCCCCTTCGACACGGATCCCGCGCTGCTCGGCCGCGTGCTCGTGAACATGCTGCGCAACGCGCTCGAGGCGTCGCCCGGCGGGCCGATCCGCCTCGCCTGCGCCCGCACGGGGGAGAGGTATCGCTTCAGCGTGAACAACCCCGGCGCCATCCCGGAGGACGTCGCGGCGCGGATCTTCAGGCGCTCGTTCAGCACCAAGGCGGCGCACGGCCGCGGGCTCGGGACGTACAGCATGAAGCTGTTCGGCGAGCGGGTCCTCGGCGGCGAGGTCGGCTTCAAGACGTCCGCCGGCGAGGGGACCACCTTCTTCATCGAACACCCCATCCACAGGCCGGAGGAGCGCCGGAAGGGCTCAGGGCGCTAGACCGAGCTCCCTGCGCAGCGCTGCGGCGTCGAGCCCGCGCACGAGCTCGGGGAGGTTGCCGAACAGCGCGTGGAACCCGAACCCGCCCGATCTCATCTCCGCGATCGCGTCCTCGGGCGCCCAGCGCTGCGCGACGACGCGGTAGGCCGCGGCCATTGCGCCGGTGCGATCCGCGCCGTGCTTGCAGTGGAAGAAGAGCGGACGCCTGGCGGGATCGACCGCGACCGCGAGGAACGCGCGCACCTCCTCCTCCCCGACGCTCGCGGCTGTCATCGGCAGCTCGACGAGCTCGAACGCGCCGTCCGGGAGCCCGGCGGCGGCGATGTCGTCGCGGTCGGAGTGCTCGGAGCGGAGGTTCACGATCGTCTTCACGCCCATCTCCCCGAGGGCGACGAAACCGGCGGGCTCGGGCTGCGCGCCGCGGTGGAGTTCCGGCTCGATCCGCGCGAGGTTCGGCAAGCCGTCGCGCGCGAGCGGCTCGGCCCACCGCGGGTCCCGGCCCGCCTGCGCCGTCGCGGGCTCGACCGGCGCCCCGCAGGCGACGGCGATCGATACCGCGAGCAGGAGGACGATCGTCTGGAATGCTGTCGAGCGCATGTTTTCCTTTTACATGGAATGCTATCGCCGAAGAAGACCCACGCAGGATCTGCGCGGGCTGGAGAAACAAGATCACGGGATTTCACGAACCCGCCCGAAATCCGGGCGGGAATATTGGGCTTGCCCTTCCGGCAGCAAGATGCACAATTCCTCCCGCGCCGCCGCCGCGCGGGCGCAAACAGGAGATGCCATCGTGGGTGACGCCCTCGTTTTCAATCTCGATCCGGTCCTCGTGCACCTCGGGCCGATGCAGCTCCGGTACTACGGCCTCATTTTCGCCACGATGCTCTACATCGGGTTCGTGCTCTGGCGCTGGCAGATGCTGCGCGGCGGGCACAAGCCGGAGATCGCCGACAAGTACCTGATCTGGGGCGTCATCGCGGTGCTGCTCGGCTCGCGGCTCGGCCACTGCCTCTTCTACGAGCCCGACGTGTACCTCGCGGATCCGATCCGGATCCTCAAGTTCTGGGAGGGCGGGCTCGCGAGCCACGGCGCCACGGTCGGGCTCGTCGTCGCAATGCTGCTCTTTTCGTTCAAGTACAAGCTGCGGTTCCTCGAGGTGCTCGACAGATTCGCCATGTCGGCCGCCGTGGGAGCGGCCGCGGTGCGCCTCGGCAACTTCCTGAATTCCGAGATCGTCGGCCGCGTCTCCGACGTCCCGTGGGCGGTCAAGTTCCCGCGCAGCGACTGCGCCGCTCTCGGGTGGTGCGACAAGATCTTCAAGAACCCCGACGTGATCCCCGAGCAGCACCCGCTCTGGGACCGGCTGATCGAGCAGACCCCGGCGCGCCACCCCTCGCAGCTCTACGAGTTCGCGCTCGGGCTGTTCGTCCTCCTCTCCCTCTACCTCGCGGACAGGTGGGCCGGCCGGGAGAAGCGCCCGATAGGGCTGCTCGCCGCGCTGTTCCTGGTGCTCTACTTCGCGGGCCGCTTCTGTGTGGAGTTCGTGAAGGAGTACCAGGACGGCGCGTTCGAGACCAACGGCCAGGGGCTCACCGAGGGGCAGGTCCTCTCGGTCGTACCGTTCGCGATAGGCCTCATGCTGCTCGGCTGGGTGCTCGTGAAGCGCAAGCCCACCCACGACGGCCCAATCCCCGAGCCGTGGGTCGAGAAGAAGCCCGAGCCCGCCAAGAAGGGCAAGAAGGGGAAGCGGTAGGGGCGCCGCTCGCTGCGCCCGCGCCTCACCTCAACACGATCGCGAAGTCTCCCACGGCGCACCCGAGCTCGCGCGCGACGACCTCGCACTTCGCCATGAGCAGGAAGGCGATCGGCGCGTCGACGTCGCTCAGCGTCTCGAAGTTCCCCTGCCCCTTCGCGATCACGAGCTCCGCCGCGGCGAAGCGCGCGCGAAACTCCTCAGTCGCGTCGCCGAGCACGGTGCCTGGGACGCCCGAGCCGCTCTCGATAACCTCGGCGACCTCGGTCATCCCGACGGCGATCGCGTCGGCGAGGAGCGCGTCGTTGATGGCCGGCGTCGACCGGACCGCAACCGTCACCACGCCGCGGGGCAGCCGTTCCACGAGAAGCCGGTCGAGCGCGATCTCGCCCGCGTTGTCGGCGAGGTAGAGGATGCGCCGCGCGTCCCTCGCCCATCCGGCGAGCGCGGCCACGGCCTGCTCCTCCGCAGCGGGGAGCGCCCTCGTGAGCGCGTCGGAAACGAGCGCGAGCGGATCGGCGTCGTCGTTCCCGGCCGGCGCGCCGAAGTCGATGACGTTTCCGGCGAGCGCGATCCGCACCGCGGCGAAGAACGGATCCGGCGAGCGCTCCACGAGCCGCCGCGCCTCGGGGAGGATCGCGACGGCCCGCGCGTCGTCCCGCGCCTTGATCACGGCGTAGGGATCGGCCAGCGCGAGCTCCCGGCGCACGATGGCGTGCACGATGCCCCCCATCTCCGGCGGCGTGCGCAGGGAGGAGAACCCGTCGAGCGCCTCCCGCACCGCCCGGAGCACCCGGCTCCGCTGCGCGTCGGTCGCGCCGAACCGCGCGGGCACCTCCTCGGCCTGCCGAAGGAAGCACGCGCGGCACTCCGAGGCCGTCAGCACGCCACCCCCGTCCTCTCCTCCCCGCGCGCCATGGCCGGAGCATAGCAATCGGCGCGCCGCCCTGCCATACTCCGGACATGCCCGAGGACACCGAGCGCCCGCGCAGGTTCACGGTCCGCGGCTTGGCCGTGCCGTTCGCCTCGCTCGTCGCGATGTTCGTGGCCTGGCAGCTCGGGGTCAGGTGGCTGATGTTCCCGATAGGCGCGCTCCTGATCGTCTACTACGCCGTCCTGCCGCGCCTCGTGCGCGCCCGCGAGGCGAGCTTCCACAAGCAGGCGCTGCGCCTCCTCGCGACCGGGAAGGCGGCCGCGGTCCCGGAGCTCGCCCGCCGCCAGCTCCTCCTGCAGCTCTTCGGCGCGAGCGGCCCCATCGACGCGATCCTCGGGCTCGCCTACGCCCAGTCCGAGCGCTGGCCGCAGGCCGCCGCGCACCTCGAGCCGGCGATCGCGGCCGCCGCCGGGGCGGACGCCCTCGTGCTCCGCGCCAACCTGACGAAGGCGCTGTTCGCGGCGGGCGAGCTCGACCGCGCCCGGGACGAGGGGCTCGACCTCGTCGAGGCCGGCTTCCGGCTCCCGGAGACGCTCGTCCTCGTCGCGCGCGCCCTCGTGGGGCTCGGCCGGGCCGACGATCGCGTCGGCGCGCTCCTCGACGAGGCGGAGTCGCTGTCGCCAAGCGAGGACGTGCTCACGATGATCGAGCTCGTGCACATCGAGGCGCAGCTCCTGACGGGGCGCAAGGTCGCGGGGCTCTCGGACAACGCCGACTCGGGGCAGCGGTTCGTCCGCGCGTGGATCCACTACGTCCGCGGGCGGCTCCGCGAGCACCGGGGCGACCTCGACGGCGCCGCGGCGAGCTACGGCAAGGCGGAGCGGGAGGCGGGCGAGGACGTGCCGATCTTCTCCTCCCTGGCGCACGGTCGCCTCGGCACGCTTGCGGGCGCCCGCAAGCCGGGCGGAGAACAGGCCGGCTGATCCGTTTCAACGCGGTTGAAATTGCCCGAGCGGGCGACAATGCATATACTCATCCACATTATGGGGGTGGTTTCGGGCGCCGGGCTCGGGACAGGGGTGCGGTCTGCGTTCTTAAGGAGTTGGCGAGGTAGTCGGACACTACATGATTCGGATCAACGATATACTCGACAAGCACCACGCGCTCCACCCGAACGTCGAGAGCACCGTCATCCAGAAGGCGTACATCTACGCCTCCCGCAAGCACGAGGGCCAGGCCCGCAAGTCCGGGGAGCCGTACCTCGTACACCCGCTCGAGGTGGCGTACCGCGTCGCCGAGATGGGGCTCGACGAGGCGTCGATCTGCGCCGCGCTCCTCCACGACACCATCGAGGACACCGACACGACGCGCGAGGAGCTCTCGGAGCTGTTCGGCGAGGACGTCGCGGAGCTCGTCGACGGCCTGACGAAGCTGTCCAAGGTGGAGTTCACGCAGCGCGAGGAGCGCCAGGCGGAGTCCTTCCGCAAGATGCTCGTCGCCACGGCGCGCGACATCCGGGTGCTGCTCATCAAGCTCGCGGACCGGCTGCACAACATGTCGACGCTCGAGCACCTGGCACCGGAGGCACAGGAGCGGATCGCCCAGGAGACGCGCGACATCTACGCGCCGCTCGCGAACCGGCTCGGCATCGGCTGGCTCAAGGCCGAGCTCGACGATCTCGCGTTCCGGTACCTCGAGCCCGAGGCGTTCGCCGATCTGTCGCAGAAGGTCGAGGGGACCAGGAAGTCCCGCGCCGCGTACATCGATCGCACGCTCCGGGAGCTCGAGCAGTTCATCGCCGAGGCCGGGTACGAGGTCACGGTGTCGGGGCGGCTGAAGAACCTCTACTCCATCCACCAGAAGATGAAGGCCAAGGGGCTCGACTACGAGAAGGTCTACGACACGATCGCCTTCCGCGTGGTCTGCAAGGCGATCCCGGACTGCTACGCGATCTTCGGCCTCATCCACTCCCGCTGGACGCCGGTGCCGAGCCGCATCAAGGACTACATCGCCATCCCGAAGCCGAACCGGTACCGGTCGCTGCACACGACCGTCGTCGGGACCGGCGGCGAGCGCATGGAGATCCAGCTCCGCACCGAGGAGATGCACCAGGTCAACGAGTTCGGCGTCGCGGCGCACTGGGCGTACAAGGAGGGGTCGGGCAAGGCGTCGGTCGACGCGTTCCGCTGGGTCCGCGAGATGCTCGAGAACCAGGACGGGCTCTCCGACTCGCGCGAGTTCCTCGACTCGGTCAAGGTCGATCTCTTCCTCGACGAGGTGTTCGTCTTCACGCCGCGCGGCGACGTCATCTCGCTCAGGAAGGGCTCCACCCCCCTCGACTTCGCCTTCGCGATCCACACCGAGGTCGGGAACCACTGCACCGGCGCGCGCGTCAACGGGGTCCAGGTGCCGTTCACGACGGAGCTCCGCAACGGCGACTGGATCGAGATCATGACGTCCAAGAACCAGCGCCCGTCGACGGACTGGCTGGACATCGCGGTCTCGAGCAAGGCGCGGAACAAGATCCGGTCGTTCCTCCGCGCCGAGGAGCGGACCCAGTCGATCCAGGCCGGCAGAGATCTGCTCGAGCGCGGGCTGCGCCGGTTCGGCTGCTCGTTCAACCGCATCATGAAGTCCGGCGAGCTCGACGATCTCGCGAGGGAGTTCAAGCTCTCGAACGCCGACGACGTCCTCGCCGCGGTCGGGCACGGCAGGGTCGACAAGGACGAGGTGATCGACCGCCTCCTGCCGGAGGACAAGAAGGCCGCGCCGCCCTCGGAGGTCCGCGAGACGCCGTTCGAGAAGGTGATCCGCAAGGTGATCCACGGCCAGGACGCCGGCATCGTCCTCGACGGCGTCGACAACCTCTTGATCCGCTTCGCGCGGTGCTGCAACCCGCTGCCGGGCGAGGAGGTCGTCGGCTACGTCAGCCGCGGCCGGGGGATCGTCGTCCACCGGCGCAACTGCTCCAAGGCCGCCGTCCTCGACCCGCAGCGCCAGACCAAGGTGCAGTGGGCCGCGACGGCGGTGTCCCAGCGACCGGTGTGCCTCCAGGTCCTCACCGCGAACCGGCCCGGGATCCTGGCGGAGCTCAGCTCTGTCTTCGTCACCAAGGGGATCAACCTCGACTCGGCGAACTGCCAGGCGAGCCACTCGGATCGCGGCGTCAACACCTTCACCTTCTCCGTGAAGGATCTCGAGCAGCTGAACGGGGTCGTCCGCACGCTCAAGCAGATCAAGGGCGTCTACGAGATCCTCCGCACCCACGCCGACTGATTTGCGGTACACTGATCGCGAGGACCAGACCCGGGAGGTGGCCATGACCAGCGACAACTTCGTCGAGCTCGTCCGCATGAACGATCCCGTCTCGGCGGATCTCTTCGCCGCGTTCCTGGACGACGCGGAGCTCGAGTACGCCGTGACCGATCCGGGGAGCGCCGGGATCGGGGGCTCGATGACGCCGCAGACGCAGACGCAGATCATCTTCCGCGTGGCGGAGGAGGACATGCCGTACGCCGAGGAGCTCCTCGACGAGTACCGCCGCATGCAGGCCGGCCCGCTCCTCCCGTCCGAGGCTCCGCCGCCCGCCGACAAGGGCGAGGGCGGAAAGACCGAGTAGGGGCGCCGCTCGCCGCGCCCGCCCGCCGCTCGCCGCGCCCGCCCGCCGCTCGCCGCGCCCGCCCACCCCTCGCCGCGCCCCCTGCCCTACGCCGGCTTCTTCTTCGACTTGATCGCCGACGCGACGATCGCCGCCGTGACGAACGTGAGGATCACGCCCAGGGAGAGCAGCGTCGGGACGTGCACGAGGTCGTGCGAGATCATCTTCAGGCCGATAAACACGAGGATCGCCGACAGCGCGTGGGACAGGTAGTGGAACTTGTCCATGGCGCCGGCGATGACGAAGTACAAGGAGCGCAAGCCCAGGATCGCGAAGATGTTCGAGGTGAGCACGATGAACGGGTCGGTCGTGATCGCGAGCACCGCGGGCACGGAGTCGAGCGCGAACATCACGTCCGTGAGCTCCACGACGATCAGCACGAGGAACAGCTTGGTGAACATCCGCTTCCCCTCGAAACGGACGACGAACCGCGTGCCCGAGAACTCGGGCGCGATCGGCAGGATCTTGCTCAGCTTGCGGACGAGCCAGTTCTCGCCCTCTGCGTGCTGCTCCTTCTCCTTCTTGGGGACGACCATCTTGATCCCGGTCAGCACGAGGTAGGCGCCGAACACGTAGAACAGCCACTCGAACCGCGAGAGCAGCCAGACGCCGCCGAAGATCATCGCGGAGCGCGTGATGATCGCGCCGATGATGCCCCAGAACAGGACGCGGTGCTGGTGCTCCGGGAGCACGCGGAAGCTCGAGAAGAGCATGGCGAACACGAACAGGTTGTCGATGCTGAGCGACTCCTCGAGCAGGTAGCCCGTGATGTAGAGGCTCACCGCCTTCCACCCGTCCGTGACCTCGCCCGGGATCCCCTGGGGGACGCCCACGCCGAACCAGTGCTTCTCGTAGATGAAGAAGACGAGGACGCTGAACGCGAGGCCGAACCCCACCCAGATCGCGGTCATCCCCGCAGCCTCGCGGAGGGAAACGCGGTGCGCCTTCCGGTTGAGCACCCCGAGGTCGAGGACAAGCAGCGAGACGACGATCCCCAGCGCAATCACCCAGACCCAGATGTTGATCTGCAGCATGCCTCGTGACCTCGGGCTCGCCTGCGAGCGACCGCACCATAACAGGTGAAAACGCGGCGTTCAATCGACCTGAAGCGGGGTCGGACGAGGCGCGTGGGCTACGGCTCGCAGGCGGCGTCGGTGGTCGTCGCGGCGCCGATCGCCACGTCGTCGACGTACCAGCCGTCGTACTGGACGGACGAGTCGGAATGGAAATGGAAGCGCATCCGGAAGCTCGACGTCGCGTAGGCCGCCGACAACGAGACCACCCGGTTCGCCCAGGAGCCCGTCGATCCGGCGTAGGTCGGCCCCCAAACCGTGCTCCAGGAGCCGCCGCCGTTGTTGCTCACGTCGACGGCGCCGTAGTCGCAGCAGCTCTCGCCGGCGTACCAACTCCACCACGACACCGAGATCCCTGGCTCTGCCGAGAGGCTCGACAGATCGATGTTCGACGAGGTGACGTACCCCTCCTCGTACGTGGTGTAGGTCCCGGAGAGGTTCGTGCCCCACAGGTACGAGCCGCTGTGCGCCGCGTACGGGCCGCTCGACGGCGCGCCCCACGCCCAGGTCGTCGTGCCGCTCGCCGTGTAGCCGCCGTTGCCCGCGTCGAAGCTCTCGGTGTAGGTCGCGGGCGCGACCGGAACCGTCGCGACGCAGAAGTCGTCCACGTACCAACCGTCGTACACGACGGAGCTGTCGGTCGTGAAGTGGAGCCTGAACCTGAAGTTGGACACCGCGTAGCCCGAGCCGACGTTCGCCGTCTGCCGCGCCCACGCCGACGCGGTCACGCCCGTGTTGTTGTACGGGCCGTAGATGACCGCCCACGAGCTGCCGCCGTTGTTGCTCACCTCGACGCTGATGTAGTCGCAGCACCCCTCGCCGTAGTACCACTGCCACCAGTTCAGGATGACGGCCTCTCCCGAGTACGCGCTCAGATCGATGACCGGTGACGTGAGGTAGCCGTCCTCGCTGTTACTGTACGTCCCCGAGGGGTTGGTCGTCCAGAGGCTGACCCCGCTGTGCGCCCCGTACGGGCCGCTCGTCGGCGTGCCCCACGCCCACGTCGTC
>JALNZK010000130.1 GCA_023229365.1 Pseudomonadota bacterium
TCGATCATGGCGATCAGTTTCATCCTGCCGCCGCACTCGAGGCACGCCATCACGTCGTAGCCGAACGTGCGGCGCATCAGCTCGGCCCACGTGTAGTTGCGGGGGCGGAACGGCGACGGGTCGGACGATTGTGACGGGTCGGACGGGTCCGCCTCCGCCAAGGCTACGGCGTGATCTTCGACCTTGGAGATCGAAGGCCACGCCGAAGCGCCGCGCGTGGGGGATAGGGGACGTTGCTTCCTTTTATAACTTGTCGCAAAGCCCGGATAGCCACACTTATTCTCCAGAGACTCGTTGTCAGACAGTTTCCGCGACAAATCCCGACCCCTCGCGAACTGTAACACAGCCCGGAGAAGCGGTCGCCGTCGTCCGCCTACGCCCTGCGGGCTCCGGCGCGATCATCGACCTTCGACTCGAAGACGACAAACCGCGCCGAAGCGCGAAGGCGGGCCGCCGTTTTCCCCATCGACGCGCGCGGGCTTTCATACCAATATGGGCGCGGCATGAGCGACCTGATCTCCCACACGCGTGCCTTCAAGCTGCGGCGCTTCGCGAACTGGTTCCCGATGGGGCTCACGTACGCGCTCCTCTACATGGGGCGGTACAACCTCACGGTGGCCAAGAACGAGCTCGGCGACCTCCTCACGAAGGAGGACTTCGGGCTGATCTTCGGCGCCGGCACCGCGGTGTACGCGATCTCGTTTCTGATCAACGGCCCGCTCATCGACAGGATCGGCGGCCGCAAGGGGATCCTGTTCGCCGCGTGCGGCACCGCGCTCGCCAACGCGGCGCTCGCCGGGTACCTCGCGTGGCTGCTCGCGTCGGGCGATCCGGGAGGCGGCCACATCGTCGTCGTGTTCTCTCTGCTCTACGCGGTGAACATGTACTTCCAGTCGTTCGGCGCGGTGAGCATCGTCAAGGTCAACGCGCACTGGTTCCACCTGCGCGAGCGCGGCGGGTTCTCGGGGATCTTCGGGACGATGATCGCCTCCGGCATCTTCCTCGCGTTCACCGTGAACAGCTGGCTGCTCGACTTCGCGACCGCCTCCTTCCAGGGCGCGCAGGTCCAGTGGGTCGTGTTCGCGGTGCCGTCGATCCTGCTCGCGGCGTTCGGGGTGATCGAGTTCTTCCTCCTGCGCGACAAGCCGTCGGACGCCGGGCACCCGAACTTCGACACCGGGGACGCCTCCTCCGGAGAGGACGACAAGCCGCTGCCCACCCTCGAGGTGTTCAAGCGGCTGCTCACCAACCCGATCATCCTCACCGTGGCGGCGATCGAGTTCTGCACCGGCGTGGTCCGCCAGGGCGTCATGCACTGGTTCCCGATCTACGCCACCGAGGTGTGGGCGCTGCCCAAGGCGCACCCGCTGCAGGTCGGATCCTGGGAGCACCTGTGGCTCGTCGCCGTCTGCTTCGCGGTCGCCGGGATCTCCTGGCTCCTCGCGAGCCGCGTCAAGGCGGGCCGGCGCGGGCTGCTCGTCGTGCTCGGCGCGCTCGCGTTCCTCGCGCCGTTCCTGCAGGCAGGATGGGGCGGGCTCTTGTTCGTGGCGGGCGTGATCGGCGCCAACACGGCGGGCTGGATCTCGGATCTCTTCTTCCAGAGCCGCCGCGGCCCGACCGCCGCCGTGCTGTACGGCCTGATGATCGTCTGCGCGGTGGGGATGACGTTCGCGCTCGCCAAGCCGTCGAACGAGGTCGCCTCGGCCAAAGAGAAGAGCGGCCTCGAGCCCGGCGACAAGATCCTCGAGCTCGCGGGCGAGCCCATCAAAGGTTGGGCGGACGTCCGACTGGCCGTCAAGTGCTTCGCGCCCGCGTGCGCGGAGTCGCGCTGGAACGCGGCCGAGTGCGTCTGCGCCACGGGCGAGCTCGGGGGCGGCCCGGCGGTGGCGTCGGGCGGGGCGATCCCGGCCCGGATCGAGCGGGGCGGGCGCGAGCTGCGGATCGACCTGCCGGACCCGATGCCGGTCCAGCGCGCCGGGGAGATGCGCAAGCTCGCGGCGAGCCCGCTTCTGCCGATCAGCCCGTACTGGCTCGGCCTCGCCGTGTTCCTCCTGTCGCTCGGGGTCATCGGCACGCACGGGCTCCTGTCCGGCACGTTGACGATGGACTTCGGCGGCCGCAAGGCGGCGGCGACCGCGGTCGGCCTCGTCGACGGCTGCGTGTACCTCGGCACCGCGGTGCAGTCCGTGAGCCTGGGCTTCCTGACGACCAAGGACTGGAGCTACTGGCCGATCTTCCTGATCCCGTTCTCCGTCATCGGGTTCGTCCTCCTGCTCCGGATCTGGAAGGTGGTGCCCAGCAAGGGCGGTCACTGAAGAGGTGAAAGATGACCAAGACGCGAACGACCTTCGACACGATCCTGCTCCTCGCGTTGCCCGCCTCGGGCAAGAGCGAGGTGCGCAAGTTCCTCGCGAGCCACGACGGCTCGGCGTGCCGCGAGCACTTCCGCATGGGCGAGACCGTCCAGCTCGACGACTACCCCTACGTCCACCTCATGCGCCGGATCGACGAGGCGCTGTGCAAGGCGGGCGACCGGGGCGTGCTCTTCCAGGCGCCGGACGCCGGCTTCGCGGACGCGCGCGACTGGGGGACGCTCATCGAGCTGCTCAACGAGGACTTCGCCGATCTGCGCGGCGCGGGCGCGCCTCCCTCGGGATCCGCCGCGCGGTGGCTCCTCGATCGCCTCGACCGGGCGCGCGCGAAGGTCGGCGCCGAGCGGCTCGCCGATCGCCTGGCTCCCGCGGTCCGCGCCGCCGTGGAGGCCGCGATCGAGGAGGAGTCGGCGGCGCTCGTCCGGGACAAGTGGGCGGGGATCCCGGCGTCGCTCGACGACCGCACCGTGGTGATCGAGTTCGCGCGCGGCGGTCCGCAGGGCTCCACCCTGCCGCTCGCCCCGCCCTTCGGCTACGCGTACTCGCTCGCCCGCCTGTCCGACGACCTCCTCTCGCGGGCGGCGATCCTGTACATCTGGGTCACGCCCGAGCAGTCGCGGGCCAAGAACGAGGGCCGCGCGGATCCGAACGATCCGGGCTCGATCCTGCACCACGGCGTGCCGCTGCGCGTGATGCTCGGCGACTACGGCTGCGACGATCTCGAGCACCTGCTCGAGGCGGGCGGCGACGGCACGTCGATTCGGGTCACCTCCGCGGCGTCGGGCCGCGCGTTCCGCGTGCCCGCGGTGCGCCTCGACAACCGCTCGGATCTCACGACCTTCGCCCGCGCGGATCGGCCGGCCTGGGATCCGCCGAAGGAGGCCGCGCTCCGAGAGGCGCTCCAGGCGGCGCTCGCCACCCTCTGGCGTTCCCGGACGGGGAATCCGCAGTGATACAGCCCCGCTGCGTCGTGCTGTTCGATCTGGACGGCACGCTCGTCGCGAGCGAACCCGGCACGCCGAGCGCCGGGTTGGTCGCGATGAACCGCGCCGCGGAGCGGCTCACCGGGTGCCCGGGGCTCGGCGATCCGGCCGAGTTCGCCGGCCGCACCGACGTGCAGATCGCGCACCTGCTGCTCGCCGCGGGCGGCGTGCGCGACCCTCGCCCGGAGCAGGCGATGGAGCTCGTGCGGGTCTACGTCGAGGAGCTCGAGCGCGAGATCGCATCGCGCCCGTACTTCGCGCTCGGCGATCCGGCAGCCGCGGTGCGGGCGCTCGAGGAGATCGGCGCGATCGTCGGGATCGGCACCGGCAACGTTCCGCGCGGCGCGGCGCTCAAGCTCGAGAGCGCCGGCCTAGGCCAGCTCTTCGACCTCGACCGCGGCGGCTACGGAAACGACGGCTACGAACGATTCGAAGTGCTCGCGCGCGGTGCCGGGCGATGCGATCCGACCGGAACACTGCCGGTTATTATCGTGGGAGATACTCCGCGCGACGTGTTCGCTGCGCGGGCGATCGGCGCGCGTTGCGTCGGAGTGCCGTTCCTGCAGAGCTCGGCCGACGTGCTGCGCGAGGCCGGCGCCGACGCGATCGTCCGGGCGGTCGGAGCGGATCTCGCGCAGTTCGTGCTGCGCATCTTGGAGTATCCGCGGTAATACTTGTCCTCATGCACGACTTGACGACATGTATCCAACAAGATACTGTCACCCTATGACGAACATCAAAGATCCCCTGGGGTTGAAGCAGCTCGACACGGTCTTGGCAGAGCTCAGGAGCGAAGCCTCCGGCCCTGCGGCGCCGACCACCGAGACGTGGCGCTCGCTCGTATCGCGGCTCGACGCGGCGTACGACGCCTTTTCGGCCAAGATGGACCTGTTGAGGGATCGGTACGGCGTCCTGAAGCGGACGAGCGCACAGCTCGCGGACGAGGTCGCGTGGCTCCGCGATCAGCTCGACGACCTCTCGAGCGAGGACGAGCCCTCGCCCAAGTCGGGCACCGCGCCGAAGCCGCGGGCAGAACGGCGTTACGCGGATCGCTGGAACGGGAGGCGACCGTGACGGGCGGAGGCGTGCGTCTCGTGGAAAACGCCGAGGCGCTCGTGCGGCGCATCGAGCAGATCGAGATCGAGATCGACGCGATGCTCGAGCCCGTTTGCGCGCGGCCGAGCCTGATCCCGCCGGCGCTGCTCGCGCCCGCGAAGAGGACGCCCAAGCCGAGAAGCGCGGCGGCGAGCGGCCAGGGCGCGGGAATTGGGAGCAAGATCCGCGACGCCCGGCGCTCGATCGGCATGACGCAGCTCGAGCTCGCGACCGCGACCGGCATCCGCAGGCCGAACGTCGCCCGCCTCGAGCGAGGCGGCAACACGCCGACCATCGAGACGCTGCGGCGCGTCGCGGCCGTGCTCGGCATCTCCGTCGCGTCGCTCGTCTCGGCGGACTGACGCCCCTCTCGCGAACTGCCTGAAAAAATCACTGGGAGGACGATGGACCCATCCCCTACCCCTTCCCCACGGGGAAGGGGTGAAAAGGAAGGATTAGGCGTCACCGGGGGGATGGGTTTCCAAAACGATCTTCTCGTCCGCCGCGGTCACCTGTACCGTTGCCCCGGTCGGGACACCTCCTGCGATCAAGAGCTCCGACAACGGCTCGAGCAGCCGCTCCTGGACGACGCGTTTCAGAGGTCGCGCACCGTATGCAGGATCGTAACCGAGCCGCGCAAGCAGATCCCGCGCGCCGTCGTCCACCTCGATCCCGAGCCCGCGGGCCGCGAGCAGCTCCTCGACGCGGTCGATCTGCAGGTCGACGATGCGCCGGATCGCGCCCTGCGAAAGGCGGTGGAACAGGACCGTGGAGTCGATTCTATTGAGGAATTCCGGTCGGAACGTGCGGCGCAGCGCCTCGTTCACGTGCTCCCGGATCCGCTCCTCGTCATCCTCGTCGACGAGGAGCTGTCCGGCCACGTTGCTCGTCATGATGAGGATGACGTTCTTGAAATCGACCGTACGCCCCTGTCCGTCGGTCAGGCGCCCGTCGTCGAGAACCTGCAGGAGCACGTTGAACACGTCCGGATGGGCTTTTTCCATCTCGTCGAGCAGCACGACGCTGTACGGCCGACGCCGCACCGCCTCGGTGAGCTGCCCTCCTTCGTCGAAACCCACGTACCCCGGCGGCGCGCCGATGAGCCGAGAAACCGAATGTTTCTCCATATATTCGCTCATGTCGATGCGTATCATGTTTGATTCATCGTCGAATAGCAACTCGGCCACGGCGCGCGCGAGCTCGGTCTTGCCGACGCCGGTCGGCCCGAGGAACAGGAACGAGCCGATCGGGCGATTCGGGTCTTTCAGCCCCGCCCGCGACAGCCGGATCGCCTTGGCGACGCGGGAGACCGCCTCGTCCTGTCCCACGACGCGCCCGCCGAGCCGGACCTCCAGGGAAAGCAGCTTCTCGCTCTCCCCTTCGAGCATCTTCGACACCGGGATCCCGGTCCAGCGCGACACGACGTCGGCGATGTCCTCCTCCGTCACCTCCTCCCGAAGGAATGACACATCGGACCGCGCGTCCGCGAGCTCCTCCGAGACCTTGGCGAGCTCGCGCTCGAGCTCGGGCAGCCGGCCGTACCGGATCTCGGCCGCCCGCTGCAGCTCGCCCCGCCGCTGCGCGATCTCCGCCTCGGTGCGCAGCGCGTCGATATCGACGTTGATACCCTTGCTCTTCAACACGAGATCGCGCTGCCGCTGCCAGCGGGCCCGCATCGCGAAGACCGTCTCGCGCAGGTGCCCGATCTCGGTGCCGAGCTCCTCGCCGCGCGCCTTCGCGCGGTCGGATCTCTCCATCGCCATCGCCTGGCGCTCCACCTCGAGCCGCGTGATCTGGCGTTCGAGGTCGTCGATCGGCGTCGGCGTGCTCTCGATCTCCATCTTGAGCCTCGAGGCGGCTTCGTCGACGAGGTCGATCGCCTTGTCCGGCAGGAAGCGCGCCGTGACGTAGCGCTGCGACAGGCGCGCCGCGGCCACGAGCGCCGCGTCCCGGATCCGGATCCCGTGGTGGACCTCGTACTTCTCCTTGATGCCGCGCAGGATCGCGATCGTGTCCTCGACGCTCGGCTCGCCCACGTACACGGGCTGGAAGCGGCGCTCGAGCGCCTTGTCCCTCTCGATGTGCTTGCGGTACTCGTCGAGCGTCGTCGCGCCGATGCACCGCAGCTCGCCCCGCGCGAGCGCCGGCTTGAGCAGGTTCGCCGCGTCCTGCGCGCCCTCGGCCGCCCCCGCGCCCACGATGGTGTGCAGCTCGTCGATGAACAGGATCACCTCCCCGTCCCGCGAGGTCACCTCCTTGATCACCGCCTTGAGCCGTTCCTCGAACTCGCCGCGGAACTTGGCGCCGGCCACGAGCGCGCCCATGTCGAGCGCGAGCACGCGCTTCTCCTTCAGGCTCTCGGGCACGTCTCCCGCCGCCACGCGCTGCGCGATCCCGTCGACGACCGCGGTCTTGCCGACGCCCGGCTCGCCGATCAGCACCGGGTTGTTCTTCGTGCGCCGGGAGAGCACCTGCATGGTGCGCCGGATCTCCTCGTCGCGCCCGATCACCGGATCGAGCTTGCCGCGCCGCGCCCTCTCGGTGAGATCCGTACAGTAGCGCTCCAGGGCGCGGAACTTTCCCTCCGGCTCCTCGTCCGTCACCCGCTGGCCGCCTCGGACGTCCACGAGCGCAGCTCGCAATGTATCACAGTTGATTCCGATCTCGCGCAGCAGCCGAGACGCCTCGCCGCCCTTGCCGTCGGCCATGGCGAGCAGCAGGTGCTCGGTGCTGACGTAGTCGTCCTTGAGCTTGTCCGCTTCTTTCGCCGCCTCGTCGAGCAGCCTCTTGAGCTCGTTGCCGACGTACGTTTCGGCGCCCGTGACCACCGGCAGGCCTCCGAGGGCGGCACGGAGCGCCTCGCGCAGGCGCTCGATCGCCGCGCCGGCGCGCTCGAGCAACGGCTGGACGAGCCCATCGCTCTGGTCCAGGAGCGCCGCGAGCACGTGCAGCGGCTTCACCTCCTGGTGCCCCGCGCGCCTCGCGACGACCTCGGCCGCGGCGATCGCCTCCCTGGACTTCACGGTCAGCTTGTCGGTCTTCATCGCGCCCTCCGGTCGAGAACCCCACTCCCTCCAGGTAGGCACGGACGGGTCCTGGTCAAGGGGCGGGGGCGGGACGCGCGTTGCGGACGAAGTGCTCGATCCCGACGATCTCGAGCGTCCGCTCGCCGCGCGCGGCGAGATCGGCGTTCCGCTCGTCGATCCATTCGATGACGAGCGGCAGCGCCTCGGCGGTCACCTGGTTCGTGTCGTGCATGAGCAGCACGCCGCCGCCGGGGTTCGCCTCGATCGCCTGCGCGACCCGCGCGACGAGCTCGTCCGCGCTCTTCGACATCCAGTCCTGGGAGTCGAGGTTCCACATGACGACCGTGTACCCCTCGGCCGTGAGCCGCGCCGTCGTCCGCGGGCTGGTGGCGCCGAACGGCGGCCTGAAGAGGTACGGCCGGCGGCCGATGATCCCGCGGATGATCTGCTCGACCTGCGTCACCTCGAGCCGCCAGCCGTCGTCGTCGAGCCCGGTCACGTCCTTGTGCGCGAACGTGTGGCTCCCGATGAAGTGGCCGCGCCTATGCATGTCGCGCAGCACCGCCTGGTTCTCCGGGCCGCCCGCGGTGCGCTGGTGGATCCTGTGCCCGTTGATGAAGAACGCGCCCTTCACGCCGCGCCTGTCGAGCGCCTCGAGGATCGTCGGCGTCGTGCGGTGGTCCGGGCCGTCGTCGAAGGTGAACGCGATCGCGCCGCCGAGCTCGTCTCCGCGCACGATGTCGCCGCGCCCGAGCAGGTGGCCCCAGATGTTCCCGTCCGCGCCCTTGACCTTGTAGCGGATGTCGTCGAGCGAGCCCCACGGCGCCGCCGCCGCCGCGGGCAACGCCGCGAGCGCGAGCCCTATCCACACAACGCGAAGGGCTGCTTTCGCGGCGCGCCGCATCCTAATCCTAGAACGGGATGTCGTCGTCGCTCGGGCCGAAGCCCGGCCCGGCGTCCGCGCCGCCCTGATCGTAGTCGCCACCGCCGCCGCCGCCCTGCTGGCCCTCGCCGCGCCCGCCGCCGCCGCCCTGCTGGCCCTCGCCGCGCCCGCCGCCGAGGAACACGACGCGCTGCGCGTTGATCTCCGTCATGTAGCGCTTCTGCCCGGACTTCTCGTCGTCCCAGGAGCGCGTCTGGATCTTGCCTTCGATGTAGACCTGCCGCCCCTTGGCCAGGTACTTGCCGACGTTCTCGCCCTGCTTCCCCCACACGACGATGTTGTGCCACTCGGTCTTGTCCTGGCGATTGCCGGCGTTGTCCGTGTACGTCTCGCCGGTGGCAAGGGAGAAACGGCACCGCGCGGTCCCGCTCTGCGTGTAGCTCACCTCCGGATCCTTGCCGAGGTTTCCCACGAGGATCACCCTGTTGACGCCGTCAGCCATGCCGCCTCTCCTCTCTCCCGCGCCGCGAACCCGCCGCGCAGTTGGTCTCGGAAATAGTGGAACCGACCCGCCGCGCCGTCAACCGCCGAGTCGCGGCGCCAAGACAATATCGGCCGGTTCTCGCGAAAGTTGCCGGAAAACGACCGTTGTCTAAAAAAAAAACGGCCGGCGCGCCGACCTGGGCCGACCTTCGCCGCTACTTCGCCCCGTCCGGGAGGTCGAACATGTAGATGGCGTCCCCCTCGCTTGCTCTGTACATGTGCACGAACACCTTGTCGCCCCAGATGCGCGGCGTCGTCTTCCCGCGACCGGGCATGTTCGTGATCTGGAACTCAGTCTCCGTGTCGACGTTGTAGCCCCAAATTTCCACTCCCGAGAAGCTGTTTGCGTCGTTGGGATCCGTGCTCGCCCGGTAATCTGCCCAGATGACGATGTTCTCGTGGACATCGGGATAGGCGGCTATCCACTCGCCACTGGTGATCTGTGTGGTCGCGTGCGTGATGAGGTCGTACATGAAGACCGCGGAGTGCGCCCAACTCGTCATCGGCGAGCCTCCGTCGCCGAAACGCAGATCCTGGTAGACGACGCGGTTGCCGTGGATCCTGGGATTGAACTGCACCTCGTCGTCGTCGGTTATGTCGAACTGCGCGGATGTGGAGAAGTCGTAGGCCTGGATGTGGTAGCCGGTGGTCTCCGTGTACCAGACGACGATGTCACCCCACATGCTGTTGTGCGAACCGTAGAAATGAGGAGCGATCTCCTGGTAAGTTCCCGGCTCGATTGTGTCGAATGCGCACAGTGGCCAAGAGTCCATCACCTCCCCGCAGCCACCCATAGAAACGATGCGATCACCGTACATGTCTATGTACTTGCCAGGATTCGGAAATTCAGTGCCCTCTTTGGGTCGATGGTAAACGAGTTGTTGGGTCTCGGACGCGAGATCGGCACAAATAATGTCAGTGAAGTCCGGGTCAACAGTAACCATTTTCGAATAACAGACTACATTTTCAAAAATAGTAGCCGGATATAGATTGGCAGCGCCAGTCAAGGGCCCGATTTCGATTTCCGGATAGACATTCGGAACAAGCAACTGCTTGCCGTCCACATGGTCAGCAATTCTTGTGTCAAAGCTATCGCCATCGTTGAATGCCAACATCTTTCCCCACACATCCCATTCCAGAACCCTCACCGAGTCGGTGAACGTGAGCTGCCGGCAACCTTCCACCCCACAGTCACCACCGTCCGGAAGATCTTCCCAGATCCACGGTCCCGCGTCCGGCACGAACCCGTCGGGCATGGTATCGGTCTCGGTGTCGGAATCGGTGTCGGAATCCGTGTCGCTGTCGGTGTCCGTATCCGAATCCGTGTCGGTATCGGTCCCGGCGTCGAGGCCGGAGTCCGCGGGCTGATCGTCGTCCGTGCAGCCGGAGCACGCGGACAGCGACGAGGCGAGCATGAGCGAGAGCACCATGATCGAAACGCGCGTCACGGCTCCACCTCCCACACCTCGTAGGCGTTCGCGCACCCGGGAGCGACCCGCTCCGCCACGCCGTCGCGAACGATCCGGCCGTCCACCCAGTCGCGCACGTCGTGAGCGCCGCGCAGCATCAATCCGGCCGCCGCGTCCTCCACCGTTTGCGTTCCGAACCAGCCGTTCAGGTACGTCCACGCCCCGTCCACCCGCATCCGCGGGAACAGCAACCCGGAAACCGAGACGCTGTTCTTTTCGAACGGTGCGTACGGGTTCCCGCCGATCTCGAACCGCCGCAGCTTGTTTGTCGTCAGCGCCAGCATCTTCTCGCCGGTCTGGTTTACCTCCACGCCGAGCACCGGCTTGCCGAGCGACAGCCGCTTCACCTCGACGAGCGCCCCGTTCTCGTCGAGCGCCGCCACCGTCACCCCGGTGCCGTCCGCGAGGTACACCACGCCGCCGAGCGCCGCGACGTCGAGCACCGCCACCCGCCCGGGCAGGTAGCTTGTCGGCACCAACCCGCCGTCGGCTGTCGCGCGGAACACGTGCACGCCGCTCAGCGCGGCCACGAGCACGAGGTCGCCCACCACCTCCACGTCGGTGCCGAAGTCCGGGCCGCCGCACCACCAGCATGTGCCCGGCACGGTCAGCTCCTCGGTGTCGATCGGCTCGAGCTCGCCCGCTGCGGTCAGCGCGTCGAACGACATCAGCGCGCTGTCGGTGAGCACGTAGGTGTGCCCGTCCTCACCGGGCGCGAGGTCCACGACCCACTCCCATCCTTCCGGGCTCCACGAAGCCACTTCGGCCATCGACTCCGACTCCTTCGCGCCGCACGCGAGGTCGTCCGACTCGTCGGGCGCGGCGCACGCCATCCGCCCGACCTCCGCGTACCAGGCGCTGTCCACTCGGCACAGGCGCGTTGTCTGCGTCTCCACGTCGCCGTCGCCCGCGCAGTCGATTGCAACAGCCTCGGCCTCGGCGAGCCGCGACACGTCCCCTTCCCAGCGCCCGTTTTCGGTGAGCCGGAACGATCCGTTCCCGTCCTCGTCGGCCATTCCATGCACGGCGATGCCGCCACCCCGATTGGTCACGAGGTACGACGGCTGCCCGGCTGGCGGGCACATCCGGCCAACGCAGTCTGGCGTAACCAGCGACCATGCGCTGGATGCGGTGTCGTAGCGCCACAGGTCGTTGTGCGGCATGCCGTTCGCATCCTCGCCGCCGAACACGAGCAATCGGCCCGCGCGCACCGCCTCGAGACCGAGCGCCGCCCAATTCCGCGCGCCCGGCCCGTCGGCGAGATCCGCGATCGGCTCGGGCTCGAGCGCGCGCAGATCCATCTCGTACACCGCGCCGCTCGGGCCGTTCGCCGTGTGCCCGCCGGCCACGTAGAGCCGCCCCGGGCCCTGCGCCGCCTCGGCGTCCGCAAGCCCGAGGAAGTCTTCCGAGAGCAGCTCCCACGTGCCGCGTCCAAGGCTGTACGCCCACAGATCGGACAGCACCGCGCTGTTCGCGCCCTCGCCGCCGAACAGCAGCAGGCGGCCGGTGCGCACGTCGAACGCCAGGATCGCGTCCGACCGAGCCGGCGGCAGCGGCCCGGATGGTGGCGTCGCGTCCTGCCACGTGAAGTACGGCCGTTCGTCCGCGTCGAGCCCGCCGAACCGGCCGAGCCACAGCCGGCCGTCCTTGGCGCCGTTCGCGAGCGCGCCGCCGAACACCGCGATCCCGAAGCCCGTGCCCTGGCTCGAGCCGAAGGCCATCACCTCCTCGGCCTGCATCTGCGCCTCGACCCCGAACCGCGCGGACGCGAACCCGAGCGTCTCGGGCACCGAGCCCGAGGTCGCGCCGGTCGAGTACGCCGACACGCGAACGTCAAGCCCGCGGCCGTCGATGATCTGCACCACCAGGCCACCGAGCGCCGAATTCCGACCGGCGATGTCGGCCGGGTATGCGTACGCTCCGGCGTCGGCCGTCGCCTCCATCGGAATCGCCATGAGGCCGAGCCGCTCGTACCGCACCTCGGGCAGCGCGGCCGAGATCCCGGGCTCGAACGCCAGGTCCGGCCAGTGCGGCAGGTCGATCCACTTGCGGTAGCCCGGGATCGACGGGTGCGGGACGCCGATAATCCTACCGCGCCACGACCCGGGGTCGAGCTGGAACGACGCGTAGCGATTGGCCCGCAGCCATTCTCCCTCTTCGTCCAGATCCTCTGTCGGACCGCTCGGCCGCACCCAGAGCCGTCCCCTGGTCTCGCCATCGATCAGCGCCCCTGCGTTGTCCATCGGCAGCTGACCTGGACCGACGAGCGCATCGTTCGCCTTCCACCACAGCTCCCTGTCCCAGTCCCAGCGCGTCGTCCTCGCGACGATATCCTGCGTGGTCGGCTTTTGGTACTCGTGGACCTGCGGGGTACAGTGCGTGGTGAAGTAGTTCGACCCGTCAGCCAAGTCGGAATCCCAAACGCTCCAGTACTCGCCGCTCGGCTCGTTCGAAAAGGCGCAGTCTATCGATGGGTAGTACGCGAACGGCTTCTCTTCAACGGGCGGAGTCACCACGGGAGGCGGAACCGCGAAATCGCTTGTCTTGTAGCTCGCCAGGTGCCAGCCCGAGTGAGCGAATTGCGGCTCCTGCGAGCCCGGCTCGTTCTCGGGGCAGTTCAACCCCTCGCATAGCTCCCAATCGTCACCAAACGTCTCGCAGCTGCACCACCTGACCTGCACCTCGTCGGGCTGGTCCTCTCCTGCTTCTTCACACACATCTCCTTGGATATCCAACGCGGCGCCGCGGGCACAGGTCTCGATTTCTATCTCTCCTGTGGTCATTCCGAACTGGTAACTCATCTGAAAGAATGATGTCTTGACGGCTATTCCCAACCCGGTCGGCTTCCAGGTGTCCACGACGTCGATTCCGCAGAAGTCGGCGCACCTGTCGCGGTCGCAGTGGTCTCCCACACCGTCGCGGTCGCAGTCCTCCTGCCCGGGGTTGTAAGTGATGATGCAGTTGTCGTCCCAGTCCGGATCCCCGTCGTCGTCGAGGTCGTCGCAGTCGTCACCGGTCGGGCAATCGTCCTCCAGGTTCTCGGCGCCATCATCGTCGCAATCGTAATCCTTCCATGGATCGTAGCCCTCGAGTTCGTGAGCCCCGCTCAGATCCATCGAATCGTCCGGATCAAGGTAAGTCTTTAAACCCACCGCATCGGGATTCTCGGAATACGTGAAATGATCGTCTTCGGGATCTTGCAAACCATCTTCCTGCCAGACTATCGAAAAACGACCGTATCGCGTGGTCGCCGTATCACCGCAGCTCGCATTGAGTCCAGTGCTCGCTGCCGTGCCCACCATCAGTCCGTCTTCATTCAACAGAGGCGATCCCGAGGAACCGTTCTCTATTCGCCCAAATTCGAAGGTTGTATATACTTGTGGATGTGTACTGCTACTAGACCAACCATCAGTGTTAATACTGATCCGTTTCTCTCTCCCTCTGGGATGGTGTATTCCTATTGCGAAATCATCATGCACGGGTTCAGCATCGATATTGAAACCGAGAAAATATGGGCTAAAACAAGAAATATCAGAAGAATGATTTGAACCAAGTTCCAATAGTATAGTATCCAACGATGGATTGTTCAGTGTGTCCGGCTCAAATTCCCACTCAATTAAAGATATCGCGCCAGGACCGGTGACGAAATAGCGACCGTCGCCAACTTCTCCATCTATCCCGGGCGCCGCCTCCGTTCGCGTGTATTCTCTGCATTCACTGTTTTCGTAATTCCAGTAAACGTGCACAGAATTCAGACCTTCACCAAAATGAACATCCTTTATCGATTCGCATTGGCGAAAACAGTGGCTCGCGGTCATGAAAAGGAGCTTCCCGTCCTCGCTGGTGTTGTTCATCAGGGTTCCGGAGCAGTTGCACCGACCGTTCCCGATGTCCAGGTTTCCCACGGCGCGTTTGATATCCGACCATTCGGCCGTGTCCGGCAGAACCTCCGGAATCGAGGGAACCTCCCACGGGGGGCTGTCGCCGTCGATGCACGCCGTGTCCACGTTGCACACCAGCGAGCCCTCGCAGTCCGGCCAGCAGTCGTAGCAGGGCGTGATGATCAACGGCTGATAGCCGTGGTTCACCTCGGCCACGCGGAACCCGATGGCAGGCTTCTCCGCGGCCGAGACGCGCAGCTCCAGAACGAGCTCGTCTCCCAGAACCTTCGGAATCCAGAAATCGCCCGACTCGAACGTATTCGCGGCGGCGTAAGGACCGTGGACCTTCCGACCGCGTGGAGTGGCGATCACGAGCGACGCGCTCGGCGGCAGGAAGAACTCCTCGAGCTTCACCGCCACCGAGACCGCTCTCTCGGATCGGATCCTCAGGCGCCAGAGGTATTCGCCGCCCTTCAGCAGCTCCCAGGTGCCGTTCGATTCGGTATCGAGCGACACCTCCACCGGCTCAGCCGTCTGCATGGGCATTGGCACGTCGGGCGCAGCCAGCTCCGCAGCCCGATCCCGCTCGATCAACGACTGGTTGTCGATGTACGGCAGCACGACCCGATCGACCGCGGACAGCGGTTGCCGCGCAGCCGCAGGTGCCGCGCCGAGAACAACAGCCAACGCTGTCAGAATCTGAACACAAACAACTAAATAAACAAGTGATTCTCTCCGGTTCTGCATGGTTCCCCCTACTTGTTGCTGGTATCGCGCTCGAGCTGCTTCCTAAGTAACTGTTTAGCCGAGTCCAATGAACCGCTCGTTTGAGGCCGCCGCGCCGCCGAAAACAAAGATAATGGGATCGGATCGGATCGTGGTGTTGATCCCGGGTTCCAATCTTTTTCCCGCCGT
>JALNZK010000131.1 GCA_023229365.1 Pseudomonadota bacterium
GACACGGACACCGACTCAGACACGGACACCGACACGGACACGGATACCGACACAGGCACCGATACCGACACAGACACGGATACCGACACAGATACCGACACGGATACCGACGCCGACACCTGCGTTCCGGCGGACGTGATCGGTTGCGACGGCTCGATCGCGGGGAACAACGGCGCGTCGGGCTCGACGACGGCGCTGACGACCTACTCGTGCTCGGGGGTGTACTCGTGGGTCGGCTCCGAGTACGTCTACGCGTTCTCGCCGACCGAAGACGCGAACGTCTCGATCCGGCTCGCCGGCCTCTCGAGCGATCTGGATCTCCTGCTGCTCGAGGACGCCGGCGCCGGCTGCGACCCCGCCTCGTGCCTCGCCGTGAGCCTTCTGGGCGGCACGGCCGTCGAGAACATCGCCTTCGACGCCGAGGGCGGGACGACCTACTACATCGTCGTCGACGGCTACTCGACGGGGACGACGAGCGACTACACGCTCTCCGTCGACTGCTGCGTGGGGAACGGCCACGACGAGGACTCGGACGGCGAGGACGACAACTGCGACAACTGCCCCACCTACGCGAACGGCGGCCAGGCCAACGCCGACGGCGACGAGATCGGTGACGCCTGCGAGTGGGCCGGCCACGCCGCGACCTTCGACGGGATCGGGGCGTTCGATCCGTTCTTCGGGTCGATCTCGCCGGGCACGTTGTGGACCCCCGATTCGACGGCCTACTGGAGCTTCGGCACGGACATCTACACGGGGCATAGGGACACGAGCGGCACGAACTCGTACTACGACTTCACGCCGGCCACGCCGTTCTCCATCGAGGGCAACTTCCACTTCTACGAGTCTGCCGGCGTCTCCGCTGGCTCCTGGGTGTCCGTCCTGTTCGGCCACGTGTCGAGCGGGAGCTGGTACCAGTGCGCCTTCCAGTCGAACACGGGCGAGCTCGGCCTCTGGTACACGGGGAGCTTCCTCACCGAGGTCTCGACGACGGACGACCTGAGCCGCGCCGTCACGACCCACCGCCGGATCCGCGTGTACTACGACGGCTCCACGCTCACGTGCATGCTCGACCACAGCGCGCTCGGCGCGATCGGCACGGTCTCGTACGACGTCTCCGATCTTCCGGTCTCGATCTCGGGCGACGGCGGCCTGCGGGTCTACAACGAGGGCGCGGCGTTCGAGTCGTTCGTGATCTACCAGTAGCGGAGCCCGGGCGGCGGGTTCACGGGAACCGGGCCTGCACGCCGATGCCCATCGAGATGTCCAACCTGACCTCGGTGATGAAGGAGATGTTGGGCGCGAGCTCCGCGTACACGCCGACCCAGCGCACGATGTCGAACTGGAACTGGATCGGCACGTGGATGACGAAGTCGTATCCGAGGTCCACGTGGTCGTCCACGGCCGAGGCGCGCTCGGAGAAGTCGAACAGCGGGGCGACGCCGATGCCGATCTTGAACAGCCCGTCCGCCGGCGAGTAGATCTTCACGCCCGCGCCGATCTGCCGCTCGCTGAACCGCCCGTTCTCGGGCTGCTCCACCCCGAGCCGGAAGATCGCGAACACCTCGAAGCGCGGCAGCACGCCGTACCCGCCGAGGAGCTCGAGGTGCATGGCGGATCGCCCCACGCAGATGGGCTTCCCCTCGTACCCGTTCTCGCCGGTCAGCGTCTCCGTCTCGCACGAGCGCTGCGGGTCGTTCTTCTCCTTGGGCGCGACCAGGTAGAACCCGGTGCCGAACGCGACGTTCACGAACCCCTGCTTGGCGTGGTCGCGCAGCAGCTTCTTTTCCGCCTCGGGCGCCGCGGCTTCCTCGGCCGCCGCCGAGGTGCTCGGCACGGCGAGGATCGCGGCGAGCACGACGCATCTGAAAACCATGACCCCGCCTCCGTTCGACGCGCCTTTCTGGCGCGCGAGAAAAGCTTCATGCTTCGAGCGAGGCATTATAGGATGGCTATCTCATGGGCGCAAACCGCAGCACCACGGGCTGTGACACCGGCCGACGGCGCTTCCTCGCCGGGACGCTCGCGCTCGCAGGCGGGGCGCTCGCGCCGCGATGGGTCGCCGCGGTCGGCGCTGCGTCCCAGGTGACGCTCGCGCAGCTCGCCTACACAGTCCGCAACGGGCAGCCCCGGCCGACGGCGTTGCGCCGGCTCGCCTGGGAGGTCCACAAGAGGACGGCGGTCGACACCGCGCTCGAGCCGCCGCAGGTGAAGGCGGAGCTGCGCTCGCTCGCGCCCCACCCGCTCGTCTACGTCTCTGGCGACCGCCCGTTCCCCGATCTCGAAGACGCCGAGATCGATGCGCTCGGCCGCTACCTCCGGCTCGGAGGAACGCTGATCATAGACCCGGCGTTCACGGCGGACGGCGACGACAAGGGGTTCGCCGCGTCCGTCGACGCCCTCCTCGCCCGCTCCCTGCCCGGGATCACGGGGACGCCGGTTCAGCCGAGGCACGTCCTCTTCCGCGCCTTCTACGAGCTGCCCCGCGCGTTCGGGCGGGTCGCCGGATCGCCCGGCTTCATAGGGTACGAGGTGAGCGGCAGGCTCGCCGTGATCCGCGGCGACCACGATCTCGGCGGCGCCTGGGCGCGGGACAACTTGGGCAACTGGGAGCTCGAGGTGACCCCGGGCGGAGAGCGCCAGCGCGAGACCGCGTTCCGGCTCGGCATCAACCTCGTCATGTTCACCCTGTGCCGCGACTACAAGAACGAGGAGCCGCACCGGCGCTTCGGCGACGGCGCGGCGGTTCAGGCGCGATGATCACGGCAGCGAGCGCCCCCCGAATCGCGGAAGAGTGGCAGCTGACCGCGGTCGGCGGGCTCGACGTCCTCCTGCTCGCCGCGCTCACGGCGCTGGCGGCGGGCGGAGTGATCTGGACCTGGCTCACCCTCGATCCGAAGCTCCCGCTGCGCGTTCGCGTCGAGCTGACGGCGCTGCGCGCGGCCGCGCTGGCGCTGGGCGTGGCGCTCCTCCTGCAACCCACGCTCCGCCTGCTCGAGATGAAGCCGATCCGGCCCCGGCTCGCGATCCTCGTCGACGTGTCGGGATCGATGCGGGGCGGCGGCGCGCAGTCCCGCCTGGCGGAGGTCCGCGGCCTCCTCGAGGCCGCCGCGCCGGCGCTCGAGCGGCTCGCCTCGTCGACGGAGATCCGCTGGTACGCCTTCGCGGAGGATCTCTCGCCGGCGGCGGACGTGCAATCGGCGCTCGCGACGGACACCGCCACCCGCGCGACGGACCTCGGCCGGGCCCTCGAGAAGCTCGCCTCCCAGGCTCGCGACGAGGCGTGGAACGCGGTGCTCGTCATCGGCGACGGCGCCGACACAGCCGCGCGGCGGACCGCCGCGGGGGGCTCCCGAGACGTGAAGTTCGCGAAGAAGCTCGGCGTACCTGTCAACACGGTCGCCATCACCCGCGCGAAGCGGCAGCGGGATCTCGCGATCGCCGCGGTCAAGGCGGATCCGTTCGCGTTCGCCCGCAGCGACACGCCCATCACCGTGTCGCTGACGTCGACGGGGCTCGCGGAGAAGAAGATGGAGGTCACCCTGTCGCAGGGGGGCTCCGTGATGCAGGCGCGGACGGTCGAGCTCGTCGGCGGCGCCGCGGAGACCGTGTTCTCCGTGAGGCCGTTCCGCCTCGGGCGCAACGTCCTCACCGTGACGACCGCGATCCCGCCGGGCGACGAGATCCCGGAGAACAACACCGCCCACGTGGCGTTCGAGGTGCTGCGGGACAAGGTGCGCGTGCTGCACATCGCGGGACGCCCGTCCTGGGATCAACGGTTCCTGCGCGACACGCTGAGCGCGTGGCCCCACATCGACCTCGTCTCGTTCTACGTCCTCCGCACGCCCTTCCAGTCCACGACCCTCGGCTCGGACGGCATGACGCTGATCCCCTTCCCCACCGCCGATCTGTTCGAGCGGCACCTCGACGAGTTCGACATCCTCATCTTCCAGGACCTGGATCCGGCGGGGATCGGCGTCGACCGCTACCTCGAGAAGATCGCCGGGTACGTTCGCGGGGGCGGCGGCCTCGCGCTCCTGGGCGGCGCGGAGGCGTTCGGGCCGAGCGCCATGGCGCGGCCGCCCTTCTCGGAGATCCTGCCCGTCGCGATCCCGTCGACCGGGAGGACCGCGACCGTCGATGCGAACGCGGTGCGCGTCGCGCTCACCGAGGCCGGGAAGCGCCACCCGGTGACGCGGCTCCTCGAGGACGAGGCGCAGAACGTCGCCAGGTGGGATTCCCTCGAGCGGCTCGACGGCATGGTGCGCGTGGCCGGCGTCCGGGATCAGGGGGTGGTCCTGGCGGCACCCGCGAACGACCCGGGCGACCGCGCGAGCGCGCCCCTCATCTCCGTCCGCGAGGCCGGCGACGGCCGCGTCGTCGCGATCGCCACGGACTCGCTCTGGCGCTGGCGCTTCAGCGGCCCGCTGCTCGGCGGCTCCGCCGACGCGTATCCGGATCTCTGGCGCCGCGTCGTCGACTGGCTGAGCCGCGATCCGCGCCTCGACAGGCTCCGGGTCGAGGTCACGCCCGCGACGCCGCGCCCCGACGAGCCGATCTCGCTGCGCGTCGAGCTCGTGGACGAGTCATTCCGCGCGGTGCCGCACGCGAAGCTCGTCGCCGACATCGGGTGGTCGGACGCGACCGGCGTGGCGCGCTCCGCGCAGATCCCGGTCAGCCTCGACGCCGACGGGAGGTTCCTGCGCGAGTGGCGCCCCGTCGCCTCCGGACCGCACGAGGTGCGCGTGTCGGCGGCGGGCCTCCCTTCGGCCGAGGCGTCCTTCCTCGTCGCGTCGCGCGACGTCGAGCTGCAGCACCTCGAACCGGACATCGGCTTCCTGCGCGGGATCGCGGAGTCGACCGGCGGGCGCTTCGGCGTCGACGCCGTGGACTTCGATCACCTGGAGCGCGCCGACACGCCGACGCGAGAGATCCTCTCCCGGAAGGACTCCCCGCTCTGGAGCCACCCGGCGGCGTTCCTGCTCCTGTTCGCGGCGCTGCTCGGCGAGTGGCTGCTGCGGCGGCGGATCGGCTTGAACTGAGGCCCGCGGATCACTCGCCGCAGTACATCCGCGAGTAGTGGATGTCCATGTCCTCGAGCTTCTCGGACAGGCGACGCCAGACCGGCTCGCGATCGTTCGACATGATGATCACGTCGTGGTACGCGCCCTTCTGGTCCTTCGCGTAGTGCTTGCGGACGATCTCGCGCGCGAACCCGAGGGCCTCGAGGCTCGACGTCAGCCCGGGCTGCGAGTCGAGCACCTCGGAGCACAGCCGTTCGATCCCGGCCTCCGCGCTGAGCTCCACGAGCGCCTTGAGCAGGATGGCGCGCACGCCGAGCTTCTCGAACTCGGAGGAGACGGCGCACCGCAGATCCGCGACGTGCCGCGTCCACTGGTACAAGGAGCGGTCCATCGTCGCGTCGCCGACGACGGTGCCGTCCACCTCGGCGAACAACCGCCAGTGGTCCACGCCGTCGATCATCTTCAGGCGCTGCGCGCCGAACGTCCTGTCGGCCACGTTGTAGCGCATGTTGTTGCGCTCGCCCGGCGGGAGGTTGGAGAGGAACGCCACGAGGCGATCAACGTCCTTGTTGGGATCGGGCGTGAAGATGTTCAGCGTTCGACCATCGGTCAACGTCACTTCCGTCGTGTGATTGCTCATCTTGCCTCCCCTTCGTCCGTTGCCGCCGTAACAAATTCTTTAACCTCTCTGATCCGGTTCGTCCAGTAGTGTCAAAGCGCGTCATGAACGAAAAACGCCCATCCCTTTCATCTGTTATCGAACAATAATCCGGCAGCACGGAAATCCCACGGATTTTCGCGAATTCCAGAAAAATTAGCAGTCAATGCAAAATCTTCTTGAGTTCGAAAATAAACTCTGTTAATCGGTGATTAAATGTTCAGCAAAGAGAGGATGATAGGCTATAGAACATGGGTACCGTGAGAGTCGACACCGTTACGGTCAAGAAAGTTGAAACCGAGGCAGAATCCGAACCTCCGCCGTACGGCGGGCGTTCGGCCACAGTCACCGCCCCTCTTTATGCCGTAGAGACCGAAAATTCAACACCACTCGTTTCCGCTCAGCCGCAAATCGTTCGGCACCAGTCGTTTTCTCCGGAGGCGCAGGTCGAGTTCCGCCGTCGGTTCTTCCCCAAGGCCAAGCAGTCCGACTGGAACAACTGGCACTGGCAGATGCGCAACCGGATCCACTCGTTCGAGTCGCTCGAGCGCTTCATCACGCTGACCGAGGACGAGCGCGCGGCGTTCGAGGGGCGCGCGAGCACGCTGCCTTTGTCGATGACGCCCTACTACCTGAGCCTCCTCTCGCCCGAGGCCGAGAACGATCCGATCCGCCGCTGCATCGTGCCGCGCGCCGACGAGTGGAACCGCTCCGAAGACGAGGATCACGATCCGCTCGGCGAGGAGTCGGACAGCCCGATGCCCGGGCTCGTCCACAGGTACCCGGATCGCGTGCTTTTCCTCGCGACGAACCTCTGCTCGACCTACTGCCGCTACTGCACGCGGTCGCGCATCGTCGGCCTCGCGACGCCCGGGAGCGCGCGCAAGTCGCGCTGGGCGCGCTGCATCAACTACATCCGGCAGCACACCGAGGTCCGCGACGTCCTGATCTCCGGCGGCGATCCGTTGACCCTGTCCGACGACGAGATCGACTGGCTGCTCAACGAGCTGCGCGCCATCGAGCACGTCGAGATCCTGCGCATCGGGACGAAGGTGCCCGCGGTGATGCCGCAGCGCGTCACCGACCGGCTCATCTCGGTGCTGCGGAGGTACCACCCGCTGTTCCTGAGCCTGCACTTCACGCACCCGGCCGAGCTGACGCCCGACTCGAGGCGCGCGTGCGAGAAGCTCGCGGACGCCGGCATCCCGCTCGGCAGCCAGACAGTGCTGCTGAAGGGGATCAACGACGACATCGACGTCATGAAGCCGCTGTTCCACGGCCTCCTGAAGATGCGCGTCAGGCCGTACTACCTCTACCAGTGCGATCGCATCCCGGGCTCGGCGCACTTCAAGACGCCGGTGTCGGCCGGCCTCGAGATCATCCGCGGCCTGCGCGGGCACACGACCGGCTACGCGATCCCGCAGTACGTCATCGACGCGCCGAACGGCGGCGGCAAGATCCCGCTTTTGCCGCACGACTGCCTGGGCCGCGAGAACGGCAGCATCCTGCTGCGCAACTACACGGACCGCGTCTTCAAGTACCCGGATTCCGCGAGCGACGCCTGCGACGCCGATCACACCGCGCTGCGCGCATGAAGATAGGCCTGACCTACGACCTGAAGGAGGAGTACCTCGCGCTGGGCTTCTCCGAAGAGGAGACCGCCGAGCTCGACAAGCCGGCCACGATCGAGGGCGTCGAGGCCGCGCTCCGTGCCAACGGCTGGGAGACCGAGCGCGTCGGCAACCACCTCGCGCTCATGGCCGCGCTCGCTGCGGGGCGGCGGTGGGATCTCGTCTTCAACATCGCGGAGGGGCTCCGCGGGCTCGGGCGCGAGTCGCTCGTGCCGTGCCTCCTCGACGCGTTCGACATTCCCTACACGTTCTCCGATCCCATGGTGCTCGCCCTCTCCCTGCACAAGGGAATGTGCAAGCGCGCCGTCCGCGACGCCGGCGTGCCGACCGCGCCGTTCCTGGTCGTCGAACGGCTCGCGGATCTCGAGCACCTCGCGCTGCGCTTCCCGCTCTTCGCGAAGCCCGTCGCCGAGGGCACCGGCAAGGGGATCTCCGCCGCGTCGCGGATCGGCGATCGCGAAGCGCTGCTTTGCGCGTGCGACGATCTGCTGCGCCGGTTCGGGCAGCCGGTGCTCGTCGAGGAGTTCCTGCCCGGCCGCGAGTTCACGGTCGGCGTGCTCGGGACGGGCCGCGCGGCGCGCCCGGTCGCCGTGATGGAGGTCCTGTTCCGCGAGGAGGGCACCATCTACTCCTACGCGACCAAGGAGAACTACCTGGAGCGCGTCGACTACGCGCTGGCCGACGACCCCGCGCTCGAGAAGGGCGTCGCGGACGTCGCGCTCGGCGCCTGGCGCGCGCTCGGCTGCCGCGACGGCGGGCGCGTCGACGTGCGGCTCGACGATCGCGGCAGGCCCATGTTCATCGAGGTCAACCCGCTCGCCGGCCTGAACCCGGTCGATTCCGATCTCCCGATCATGTGCCGCCTCAGCGGGCGGCCGTACGAGGAGCTCATCGGCGAGATCGTCCGCTCTGCTCTCTCCAGGATCGAGGATGCGCGTCGCCGTCCTGCATAGCGCGATCGGCGCGGACGCCGGCCCGGACGAGCTCGACACCCTGGTCCAGGTCGAGGCGATCTCGAAGGTGCTCGAGGCGGCCGGGCACGAGGTCGTAGCGATCCCGGCCGGGCTCGATCTCGCGGCCGTGAAGGCGGCGCTCACCGCCGTCGCGCCCGGCCTCGTCTGCAACCTCGTCGAGTCGATGGACGGGACCGGGCGCCTGATCCACCTCGCGCCGGCACTGGTGGAGCGGCTCGGCCTGCCGATGACGGGCTGCCCGTCGGACGGCATCTACGCGACGTCGAACAAGCTCGTGGCCAAGCAGATCCTGCACCTGAGCGGGCTGCCGGTGCCGGGCTGGTACCCGCGACCGGCGTCGAAGGGTGACGGGCCGGCCGTGCCGCCGGGGAAGCTGATCGTGAAGTCGCTCTGGGAGCACGCGTCGGTCGGCCTCGAGGAGTCGTCGGTGATCGAGCCCGCCTCGGAGGCGGCGCTCATAGGCGAGCTCGCGCGCCGGCGCGCCCTGCTCGGGGGAGAGGCGTTCGCGGAGCAGTTCGTCGACGGCCGCGAGCTCAACCTCTCGGTGCTCGAGGGGCCGGGCGGGCCGCGCGTCCTGCCTCCCGCGGAGATCCGCTTCGTCGACTTCCCGAAGGACAAGCCACGCATCGTGGGCTACCGAGCCAAATGGGACACCAGATCGTTCGAGTACGAGCACACGGTGCGCAGCTTCGAGTTCCCGCCGGAGGACGCGCCGCTCCTCGCCGCCCTCGAGGCGCTCGCGTTGCGGGCGTTCGAGGTGTTCCGGCTGCGCGGCTACGCCCGCGTCGACTTCCGCGTCGCCCCCTCGGGCGCGCCCTTCATCCTCGAGGTGAACGCGAACCCGTGCCTCTCCCCGGACGCGGGCTTCGCGGCCGCCGCCTGTCGGGCCGGCATCGGATACGACGCGCTGGTCCTGTCGATCGCCGGGATCGCCGCCGGCGACCTCGGAAAGGTCCCGCCGCCCGGGAAGCCCCGGAACGCTGCGATCCGCGCCACGCCCGACGGGCGGTTCCGGGAGGGCGTCACCGCGGAGGATCGCGGCACGCTCGAGGCGCTCCTGCGCGGCACAGGCTTCTTCTCCGACGCGGAGGTCGGCGTCGCGCTGGAGCTCGTCGACGCGTTCGTCGCCGAGGGCACGAAGAGCGGCTACCACTTCCTCGTCTGCGAGCAGGACGGGGAGATCGCGGGCTTCTCGTGCTACGGGCCGATTCCGGGCACCGCCTCGAGCTTCGATCTCTACTGGATCGCCGTGCACCGCCGGCAGCAGCGCAAGGGGCTCGGCAAGATCATCCAGGGCGAGACCGAGGCGCGCGTCCGCGCCCTCGGCGGCACGCGGGTCTACGCCGAGACGTCCGGGCGGGATCTGTACCGACCGACGCGCGCCTTCTACGAGAGGAGCGGCTTCGCCCAGGAGGCCAGAATCAGAAACTACTACGGACCCGGCGACGATCAGGTGATATACGGTAAAGTCCTCGGCTGAGCGCGGGCGGCGATGGCCGGCGCCCCGATCCTCACCGAGCTTTCCCCGATGACCGACACGCTCAAGATTCTGTTCGTAGACGACCGCGGCCTGGGGCTCGAGCGGGAGGCAGCCTCGCTCTTGCGGGCGTGCCGCCCGGAGCTCGCGGAGGCCTCCTGCGCCTCGCTCGCGCCCGGCGACAGCGAGCCGCTCGCGGCGGGGCGTTCTTTCGATGTCGTGATAGCCCTCTCGGACGGGGCGCGCGCCGCGGTGCTGGCCGAGCCGGGGCCGGGGGACGTCGGCGGGATCCCGTGGCTGAGCGGGGTACCCGCGTTCCTGCACTGGCCGATCCCCGTCACGGCGCCGCCCGACGCGACCGCGACCGCGCCCGCGCTCCCGCGAGAACGCCTGCGCGAGCTCGTCGACGAGCTCGTCGATCACGGCTACCTGGAGGCCATCCGCCGCGAGCGCGGACGGATGCAGGCGTTCGCGGACATGATGGACGAGGGGATCGTCATCCACGACCGGCAGCGGCGCATCTTCTTCGTGAACCGCGCGGCGATGTCGATGACCGGGGCGAGCCGCGAGAAGGTCCTCGGCCGGGACTGCCACGAGGCGTTCCCCCCGAGCGGCCTCTGCGGCGCGGCGTGCCAGTTCTGCGGCGTCGGCACGGAAGAAGGCGGACGCCACGCCTACGAGACGAACTTCGTGGACGACGGCGGGCGCCAACGCCGCATCAAGGTGACGTCGGAGCCCATGGAGATCGAGCCCGGCAGGAGCGGGATCCTCGCCGTGCTGCAGGATCTCACCGAGGTGGCGGAGATGCGGCGCCGCCTCGGCGACCGGGAGAAGTTCCACGGGATGGTGGGAGTCTCGGCCGCGGTGCGCGACGTCTTCGACGCGATCAAGGCGGTCGGCGCCTCCGACTACCCGGTCCTCATCACCGGCGAGAGCGGCACGGGCAAGGAGCTGGTGGCGTCCGCCATCCACCAGGAGGGCACCCGCGCCGGCGGCCCGTTCGTCCCGGTCAACTGCGGCGCGCTGCCTCTGACGATCCTGGAGAGCGAGCTCTTCGGTCACGTGCGGGGCGCGTTCACGGGCGCGATCCGGGACAAGAAGGGGCGCTTCGAGCTCGCCCACGGCGGCACGCTGTTCCTCGACGAGGTGGGCGAGCTGTCGCCCGAGGTCCAGGTCAAGCTGCTCCGCGTGCTGCAAGAGAGGCGCATCGAGCGCGTCGGCGGCGAGCAGCCGATCGCGATCGACGTCCGCATCATCAGCGCCACGAACCGCGACCTGCGCGCGATGGTCGCGAAGGGCCGCTTCCGCGAGGATCTCTTCTACCGCCTGTGCGTCGTGCCGATCCACCTGCCGCCGCTCCGGGAGCGCCGCGAGGACATCCCGTACCTCGTCGAGCACATCCTGCAGCGCGTGAGCGCGGAGACCGGCAGGCGGATCCGCGCGGTCGACGACGCCGCCCTCGAGCTGCTCCTGGCCCACCCCTGGCCGGGCAACGTGCGCGAGCAGATCAACGCCCTGCAGTTCGCCGCGATCCACTGCGACGGGGAGGTCGTCCGGGCCGAGCACCTGCCCCTCGAGATCCGGCGCCACAGGCCCGGCGCCGAGCGGCCCTTGCCCGATCGAGCGTTGGACCTCCAGCGCGGGCGCGACGCCCAGGACGATCCGCGGCTCAAGCTGACGCGCGAGGCGGTGGACACCGCCCTCCGGGCGACGGGGGGCAACCGGGTGCGCGCGGCGAAGATGCTCGGCGTCGGGCGCGCGACGCTCTACCGCTTCTTCGACCGCAGCAGGGACGACGACTCGAAGGACGGGTAGCGCGGCCTCAGAGCCCGCAGACCTCGGCCAGCGTGGTCTTCGAGAAGTGATCCGCAACGCGCGTGTGGACGTCGGTGACGAGATCGCCGAGCATGCAGCGTCCGAGCCCGCACTTCGGCTTGCCGAGGAGACACCTGCCCTTCCCGAGAGGACCGTCGAGCGCCTCGTAGATGTCGCGCAGCGTGATCCGCAGAGGCGCGCGCGCCAGGCTGAACCCGCCGTGCGGGCCGCGCACCGACCGGACGAGCCCGGCCTTCGAGAGCCGCTGGAAGACCTTCGACAGGTGCGCCTCGGAGACGCCGTACGCGGCGGCGATCGACGCGGTGGTGACGGGCGCCTCCTCCGCGTGCCGCGCGAGGTACGCGAGCGCGTGGATGCCGAGGTTCGCGGCTTCGGAGATGTTCAGGATCACGTCGCCTCCAATACAGGTATTCTTATACCAAATTTACGGGATGACAATGTTGTGTTAGCGTCCCCGCGATGCGCGGCGGCTCCAAGATCGCGGTCGTTATCCCGGCGCTCGACGAGGAGCGCGCGATCGGCCGCGTCGTGGACGAGATCCCAAAGTGGGTGGACGAGATCGTCGTCGTCGACAACGGCTCGACGGACGCGACGGCGGAGGTCGCCGCCGAGAAGGGCGCCCGCGTCGTGCTCGAGCCGAAGCGGGGGTACGGCGCCGCGTGCCGCGCGGGGGTCCGCAGCCTCGCGAGCGGCGGGGACGCGCCGGATGTCATCGTGTTCGTCGACGGCGACCTCTCGGACGACCCCTCGGAGATGGGCGCCCTGGTCGCGCCGATCCTGGAGCGCGGCGTCGACCTCGTCATCGGCTCCCGTACGCTCGGGAAGCGGGAGCGCGGCTCGCTCACCGTCCAGCAACGCTTCGGGAACGCGTTGAGCTGCACCCTGATCCGGCTCCTCTATGGGAAGCGCTACACCGACCTCGGCCCGTTCCGCGCGATCCGCAGGGAGTCGCTCGACGCGCTCGCCCTCACCGACGTCGGCTTCGGATGGACCGTCCAGATGCAGGTGCGCGCCGCCGGCCGCGGCCTCGCGATCGCGGAGGTGCCGGTGAGCTGCCGCCGCCGCGCCGCGGGCAGATCCAAGGTCTCGGGCACCGTGCGCGGGGTGATCGGCGCGGGCACGACCTTCATGATCGTGATCTTCGGTGAGGCTCTGCAAACCGCGGGGCGGAGGCGCTGAGCTCAGACGGCGCCGTCGCGGCTCTCGTACTCCAGGAGATCGCCCGGCCCGCACGAGAGCGCCCGGCACAACGCCTCGAGGGTCGAGAACCGGATGGCCCTGGCCTTTCCTGTCTTGAGGACCGACAGGTTCTGCACCGAGATGCCGACGGCTTCCGAGAGCTCGTTGAGCTTCATCTTTCGCTTGGCGAGCATCACGTCCAAATTGACGACGATTGTCATGGGATCGCCCTCATACCGTCAGCTCGATGTCAATTTTCATCTGGCATCGCTCCTTCGTGAGTCGCCCGTACTGGTGGATCAGGTAGGCCAGGACGAGCGCGGCCAGGCCGAACGCCTGGGGGTACAGAAGGACGGCCGTCTGGACCAACCCGAGGTGCACGCTCGACAGCGTGAAGGGAAAGAACTCGTCCATCAGGAAGATGGCCGGGAGCAGGAGCACGTCCAGGACGCAGCTCGCGACGAGCAGTCGCGTCAAGGTTCCGAGGGTCGGCACGAGCCGGTCCGGCAGCTCCGCCGACTCTCCGGAAACGCGCAAGGTGCCCGCGGCTCTGGCGCCGACCCAGTAGATCCGTATCCACAAAAAGGATCGAGCGAGGGCCGCCGCCAACGCCCCGATGGCCAGGGCGGTGATCCCGGTCGACGGCCCATCCTTCATCCCGGGCCAGACGGTCACGACGTATGTCAGGACACCGACCCCCTGGAACAGGATCAGCGCCAGCTGGAGGATCGAGAGGAACCGGAAGCCCTTCTCCAGTTTGGCGAACACCTTGCTCTGTTTCATGGCGGAATGCCTCCTCGATGCGCGGACGTTTGGATTCTTGCGTCTGAGCACCTAGTTAGACACGAAGAGCACGTTAGTCAATACTAAATTATCGTTTATCATATATTTATAAACGCTAAGCGTGTCCGTGATCTGGCGGTCATCCGGAACGACTCGGGATGGCGGTATGGGCCGCGGCGCTTCCGAGGCGAACGCCCCAGGGAGATCTCAGCAGGTGATCCCGGGCGCGGGGAACGAGCGGCACAGCTCGCGGACCTCGCCGCAGATCTTGTCGAGCTCCGCCTCGTTCTCGAGGTTCTCGGCGACGCGGGCCATCCACGCGGCGAGCCTCTCCATCTCGGGCTTGCCCATGCCGCGCGTCGTGATCGACGGCGTGCCGATGCGGACGCCGCTCGGATCGAACGGCGGGCGCGGATCGAACGGCACGGTGTTGTAGTTGCACTCGATGCCGGCGCGGTCGAGCGCCTTGGCGAACGGCTTGCCCGTCGTCCCGCGGGTCGTCGCGTCGATCAGGATCAGGTGGTTGTCCGTGCCGCCGGACACGAGCCTGAAGCCGTTGGCCATGAGGCTCTCGGCCAGGTGCTTCGCGTTCTCGACGATCTTGTGGGCGTACACCTTGAACTCGGGCGTGCTCGCCTCCTTGAGCGCCACCGCGATGCCGGCGGTGGTGTGGTTGTGCGGGCCGCCCTGGAGCCCCGGGAACACCGCCTTGTTGATCGCCTTGCGGCGCGCCTTCTTCATCAGGATCATGCCGCCGCGCGGGCCGCGGAGCGACTTGTGCGTCGTGGTGGTCACGACGTCGGCGAGCGGCACGGGCGACGGGTGCGCCCCTCCCGCGACGAGCCCGGCGATGTGCGCCATGTCCACGCAGAACACCGCGTCCACCTCCTTCGCGACCTCGGCGAAGGGCGCGAAGTCGATGATGCGCGGGTACGCCGTGGCGCCGGCCATGATCACCTTGGGGCGGTGCTTGCGGGCCAGGTCGCGCATCATGTCGTAGTCGATGAGGTGCGTCTCCGGGTGGAGCTGGTACCGGATCGGCTGGAAGAAGTCGCCCGTGATGCTCACGCCCCACCCGTGCGTCAGGTGCCCGCCGTGGTCGAGCGCGAGCCCCATGATAGGCTCGCCCGGCCGCACGAACGCGAAGTACACCGCGAGGTTGGCCGGCGATCCGGAGTACGGCTGCACGTTCGCGGCCTCGGCGCCGAAGAGCTCCATGGCGCGCTTGATTGCGAGCTCTTCGATCTGATCGACGAACTGCTGCCCCTCGTAGTAGCGCTTGCCGGCGTACCCCTCGGAGTACTTGTTCGTCAGCACCGAGCCGCTCGCCTCGAGCACGGCGGCCGAGGCGTAGTTCTCGGACGGGATCAGGCGGATCTTGTCGCGCTGGCGCTCGCCCTCCTTCTGGATGAGCTCCGCGATCTCGGGATCGGTCTTCTTCAGATGTTCCATGGGGATCTCCTGCGGGGTTCGGGGGATGCTACTCGCCGGCGTCCGCGCCCGCGTCCGGCGTGCCGCCG
>JALNZK010000132.1 GCA_023229365.1 Pseudomonadota bacterium
AGCGTCGCGCTGGAGGAGGGGTGAGCCATGTCGCGCGCACCCCAGATCATCGTCGCGGCGCTCGCGCTCGGGATCGCGGCGCTCCCGCGGGCGGCGGCCGCCGAGGAGCCGGCGCCGTTCACGCCGCCCGTGCTGCTCGAGCCGGCCGAGCCCGTCTACCCCGAGCGGGCGCTCGCCGAGAGGGTGGAGGCGGAGGTCGTGCTCGACGTCGACATCGACGACCAGGGGCAGGTCGAGGGCGTGGCCGTGACCGCGCCGGCGCAGCCGACGGGGTACGGCTTCGACGAGGCGGCGATCGAGGCCGCGAGCCGGCTCGCGTTCGAGCCCGCGCGCGAGGGCGATCTCCCGGTGCCGGTCCGCATCTCGTACCGGTACAGGTTCGTCCTCCCCGCGGCCGCGGCGGCCGCGAGCGATTCGGCCGCGGACGCGGCGCAATCGAAGGTCGAGCGCCCGGCCCGCCCGAAGGTCGTGAACTTCGAGGGGAGGCTCCTCGAGCGCGGCACCCGGCTGCCGCTCGCGGGCGTGGTCGTCGTCGTGTTCCGCGGCAAGGGAGACGCCACCGAGGCCTACCAGGCGCCGACGGACGCCGAGGGCGCGTTCTCGTTCTCGGATCTCGGCGCCGGCGATTGGCGCGTCTACGCAGAGCCGGACGGCTACTTCCCGCTGCGCGCCGTGGAGCGGATCGCCGCCGGCGAGAAGACCGAGGCGAAGTACTTCGTCGAGAAGGGCAACTACAACCCCTACGACGTCGTCATCCAGGGCGAGCGGGTGCGCAAGGAGGTCAGCCGCACCACGCTGACGGTGGCCGAGATCGAGAAGGTGCCCGGGACCTTCGGCGACGTCCTCGCCGTGATCCGCAACCTGCCCGGCGTCGCGCGCACGAGCCTCGCGAGCGGCGACATCGTCGTGCGCGGGTCGTCGCCCGAGGACACGCAGGTCTTCATCGACGGCGTCACCGTCCCGATCATCTACCACTTCGGCGGCCTGCGCAGCGTCGTGCCGCTCGGCATGCTCGAGCGGATCGACTTCTACCCGGGCAACTTCTCGTCGTACTACGGCCGCGCGACCGGCGGCGTCGTCGACGTCGCGCTCAAGGATCTCGCCCCCGAGAAGATCGGCGGCGAGCTCGACGTGAACCTCTTCGACGCGTCGCTCTACCTCGAGGCGCCCATCGGCGACAAGGCCGCGATCGCGATAGGCGCCCGCCGCAGCTACATCGACGCCGTGCTGAACCTGGCCGTCCCGGACGACGCGCCGGCGAGCATCATCACGGCGCCGCGCTACTACGACTACCAGCTGCTCGCGGCGTTCCGCCCCGCGCGCGCGCACGAGCTGAAGCTGTTCTTCTTCGGCTCCGACGACGAGCTGCGCGTGCTGTTCGACAACCCGACCGAGTTCAGCCCGGAGATCCGCTCGGGCGACGCGCGCACCTCGACGACGTTCTACAGGACCGTGCTCCAGCACCGCTGGGTGCCGGACCGGCGCGTCGAGAACGAGATCAAGATCGCCGCCGGCCGCAACTGGCTGTTCGCCGGCCTCGGCGATCAGCTCTACCTCGATCTGAACACCTACGTCGCGCAGATCCGCGACACGCTGCGGGTCGAGCTGACCGACGGCATCGCGCTGCGCACCGGCCTCGACTACCTGCTCACCAAGACCGACGCGCGCTTCAAGCTGCCGCAGTCCACGAAGGAGGGCGAGGTGATGGGGCGCCCGGATCTCGACACGGTCCGCTTCACGGACGCGAGCGGCACGGTGTTCCACTCGGTCGGCGCGTTCTTCGAGATCGAGGCGCTCGTGCTCGAGCGGCTGCTGCTCGTGCCCGGGGTGCGCTTCGACTACTTCTCGCGGCTCGACGAGACCGCGCTGGCGCCGCGGCTCACCGCGCGGCTCGCCATCGACGACGAGTGGACGGTCAAGGGCGGCGTCGGGCTCTACCACCAGGAGCCCTCGTTCGACGAGACCGACGCGGTCTTCGGCAACCCGGGGCTGCACCTCGAGTCCGCGGTGCACACCTCCGCTGGCGTCGAGTTCCGGCCGCTGCCGCAGCTCACGCTCGACGCGACCGTGTTCTACAAGAGCCTCGAGAACCTGGTCAGCCGCACGGACGAGACCGTCGTGCGCGACGGCGCGATCGCGCCCCTGAACTACAACAACGGCGGCGTCGGGCGCGCGTACGGGCTCGAGCTGCTCGTCCGGCACGAGCTGACGAACCACTTCACCGGCTGGATCGGGTACACGCTGTCGCGGGCCGAGCGCCGCGACTACGGCGCGCGCGACTACCGGCTCTTCGACTTCGACCAGACGCACATCCTCACGGTGCTCGGCACCTACGAGCTCCCGCGCAACTGGAGCATCGGCGCGCGCTGGCGCCTCGTCAGCGGCCGGCTCACGACCCCGCGGACCGGCGCCGTGTACAACGTCGACGACGGCGCCTACGAGGCGACCTACGGCGCGGTGAACTCGGAGCGGATGCCGCCGTTCCACCAGCTCGACATCCGCGTCGACAAGAAGTGGATCTTCGACAACTGGGTGCTCACCGCGTACCTCGACGTGCAGAACGTCTACAACCGCGCGAACCCCGAGGGGTACTCGTACAACTACGACTCGAGCGAGCGGAGGGTCCGCCAGGGGCTTCCGATCATCCCGGTGATCGGCATCCAAGGAGAGTTCTAGATGGAACGGCGATTGCGAATCGCGGCCGCGGCGTTCGTGCTCTTGTCGATCGCGCCGCGCGTCGTCCTGGCGCAGGACGGGGGATCGGAGTCGCTCCTCGAGCCGCCGAAGCCGCGGCAGGGGTACTACTTCTCGCTGGGCGCGGTCGGCTCGATCGCGGGGCACGACGTCGTCGATCGCGGGTGGATGGGGCCGTGGCCGGGCGTCGGCGGCGAGCTGCGCGTGGGGCAGGCGATCCTCCCGTGGCTCGACCTCGGGATAAGCGCCGCGGTCGTCGGCACCTTCGAGGAGCGCTGGACCGCGGTGCACGGCCGGCTCTCCATCGAGGCGCAGATCCGGCCGGTCGCGCCGCTCGCGATCCGGCTGTACGGCGGCTTCGGCGTCACCGATCCGTACCGGCGCGCGCACGGGGCGGAGAAGCTGATCGGGCGGGTCGGCGGCACGTACGGCGTCGCGGTCGGCTGGGACTTCTTCCCCGCGCACGACCCGCGGCGGTCGGGCGGCTTCGCGGTCACGCCGTTCGTCTGGTTCGAGGGATCGCCCGATCCCAACTTCGCCACGGTGACGGGCGGGATCGGGATCGAGATCACGTTCTGGACAGGCCTCGCGAAGAACGAGCTCGTCCTGCCGGACGACGAGGCGTTCAGCCCATGACGCCCCACGCGCGCAGCAGGATTCCCAGGCCGTAGCTCGCGCCGTTGGCGACGAACGACGCGGCGATCGCGCGGGGGAGGGGGATGGGGCGCGCCAGGGCGAAGAACGTCGCGCTCTCGATGACGGCGATCAGGATTTCGCCGCTCGCGATGTACAGCGCGTAGTCGTGCACGACGAGGGGCCACGCGAACCAGAGCAGCGGGTGGGTGAGGCACGTTCCGGCCGCGCCCGCGAGCGCGAGGCGCCAGACGGGGGCGCGCGGTCCACCCCCGGCCTCGCGGCCGAGCCGCGCGACCGCGACGAACAGCGGCACCTCGACGAGGAGCGTGAACGCGAACGCCTGGAACCAGTACGGCAGGATGCGCAGGAAGAGGTCGAGGCTCATCTCAGCCGTTCCGCCGGAGGCGCAGCGCCACGAGGCCGAGAAGCCCCATGAACAGGGAGAGCGACAAAGGGGGCGCGCCGCCGCCGCCGACACCGGAGACGGAGCAGCCGCTGCCGTCGCCCTCGCCGGCCGCTTCGCACTCCTCGCCGCTGTCGACGACCTCCAGGCTGCCTTCCGCGTCGAAGTAGTCGCTGTAGTCTCCGTCGCTCTCCCGCAGCAGGTAGTCGGTCGGGCCGGGCGGGACGCACGCGTCGACGGCGTCGTACGTGAGGTACGCCACGCACACCGCGTCGAAGCTGTCCAGGGCGGTCGGGCACTCCGGCACGCCGTCCTCGTCGCAGTCCTCGCAGCTCGCCGGCGCGGCGGCGCACTCCTCGTCCGGATCGGAGATGCCGTCGTCGTCGATGAACCGGCAGTGCGGATCCCGGATCGCCGCCTCCGCCCGGTCGAATGTCCGCGACTCGAAGACGACGGCGTCCCCCTCGGGGCCCGAGCGGGTCAGGGTGAACGGCCGATCGATGCTCGGCTCGCCCCACGGGTCGAGGATGCCGAAGGTGACGACGACGTCCTGGCCCTCCTGGATCAGCTCGAAGATCTCGGGCGGGCTGCCGTCGTTGGCGCGGGCCGGCGACGCGGCGAGCGCGAGCATGGGGATGAAGATGCAAGGGACGAGGTGGAAACGAGCGCGCATGGTGACCTCCTTCAGGAGCTCTACGGCTCCCTTTTCATCTCATGTTTGCAATCGGGATGCCAACCAGCGGCGAGGGCCGCGGGGACGCGCGGTTCAAAGGCTCGGCCGCGCCGTCACAGGGCTCGGGCCTCGAACGGCCACCGAAGGGATTGTGCCAACGTGTGTCAAATGGAAGGGCGGGGGCGGCGCGGGCTCACTCCCGGACGACGCGGACCTCGGTGCGGCGGTTCCGCTCGCGGCCCGCGGACGTGTCGTTCGTGTCGATGGGCTGGGTCTCGCCGCAGCCGATCGCCGTGATGCGGTCCGCCGCAATCCCCTTCTTGACGAGCCACTCGCGGACCGCCTTGGCGCGGCCGTCGGACAGGATCTGGTTGGCCTCGTCGCTGCCCACGCTGTCCGTGTGCCCGGAGAGCTCGATGACGACCGACGGCTTCATCTTGAGGTACTCGTAGAGGTTCGTGAGCGCCTTGGTCGACGCGGGCTTGAGCGTCGTCTTGTTCGTGTCGAAGAAGACGCCCTTGAGGATGAACACCTTGTCCGTGGGCGGCGTGTAGGTCATCACGAGGTTGAACCGCTGCTCGTCGCCCTCCGGGATGTCGAACACCTCGACGTGATCGGTCTGGCTCACGTCGAGAGAGACGAACCGCAGCTCGAACCGGAAGCCGGAGGGGACGACGAGCTGCACGCGGCCGCGCGCGTTGGAGAGCTTCGAGTACGGAGGGCGCGCGCCCTGCTTCACCGAGACGATGACCCCCTCGAGCGGCCGGCCGGAGTCGTCCTCGACCGTGACCATGATGAGCGCGTACCCGGGCTTGAGCTGCGTGTCGTACAGCTCCGGGTCGTATTCTTGCTGCGCCAGCGCCGGGCGCGACACAGCGGACAACGCCGCCGTCAGCGCGAAGGCCGCCGAAAACGCGATCGCTCTCCTGCTCATCACTCCGCTCCTTCCCGCTGTTTCTGTCCCTGCTTCTGCAGCTCGTTCAGGCCGTCGTCGACCCGCTCGCCGAACGTGTTCAGCATCTCCTGGAGGTCCGTGAAGGAGACGCTGACGACCGTGCCGGCGGCGCAGCTCTCGCTCTTCGACGTGACGACGGTCATCGACGCGACCGGCACGTCTGGATCCGCGGGCCCGGCCGCCTTGATGATGTCCCCGCCGTTCAGGGAGCACGTCCCGCCTCCCACGGACGCGGCGGAGATCGGGGTGTCCACGATGAACAGGTGCTCCGGATCCGCGAGCGCGTCCTCGAGCCGGATCGACCGCTCGACCTGGAAGCTCTGGGCCGTTGCGTCGACCTGCTGCCGCAGCTGCTCCTTGACCGGCTCCGAGATCGGGGTCCCGGCCGTCGCGGCCTGCTGCTGTCCCGCCGCGTAGCCGTCGGAATACCCGCGCGCGTACTCGTCCTCCAGCATCGAGGCGATCACGTAGTCCGTGACCCAGTACGAGGGCCCCTCGTAGTACGCGTACGGGCTGTAGTACCAGCGCCAGGAGACGTACCACGGCGCTCCGAACCAGACCCAGGTGTACGTCCACGGCGTGAGGAACGGTGCGAAGTAGAAGCCCCAGAACCAGGGCTCGTAGAACCAGTAGTGGACGTAACAGAAGTAGTACCCGCCGCCCCAGTAGTGGTGATCGTAGTAGTGGTCGTGATGGCCGTGGTGAGGATGGTGGCTGTCTCCTTCGTAGTGGCCGTCGTAGTGGTGATCCGCGGCGGCGCTCCGGCGGACGACGATCCCCTCTCCCTGCACGACGAGCTGCTGGGCGTAGGTCTGCCCGCCGCGTACGAGCGTGGGTGCGACCTTCCGCACGGGAGGCAACGCGGTCCGCGGCAGCTCGCTCGGCGTGCGGAACCCGCCGCGTCCCGGGTGGTTCAAAGACCTCGAGCCGGGCGCGCTCCTCTGCGGCGAGCTCCTCCGGAAATCGCCCGACGGCGCGCCGCGGTCCGGGCGGGCGCTGCGCGGGGCGGAGTAGGCCCGGCTCGGCGCCGGGTGCCGATTCGGCTCGGACGATGCGCCGGAGCGCCCGCCGCTCGGCTTGGAGCTCGCGCGGGGCGACGGCGCCGCGGATCTCGGCGACGAGTGGCGGGAGGGTGCGCGGTAGCTGCTGCCGGACGAGTCTTTTTCGACCGACGCCGCGGGCGCGCCGCGCTTCTTGCTCTTCTTGGGTCGCGCCGCCGAGGCCGTCGAGGACCAGGCCACGGCCAGGGCGAGGCCGAGGAGCAGCGCACCGAATCTACCGAGGGGCATCATGGTTCACCTCCAATGACAGTATAGACGTTGTTCGGCGCGGGGGTATTCCGATCTTTCGCACGCCGTCATGGTGGGTTCACGGGAGATCCATCTCGTCGCGCACCGCGCGGTGCTCGGGCGAGAGCGCGTCGCCCGTCTCGTTCCGCACGCAGAGGGCCTCCTCGTCGGCCGGCCCGCCGCCGCGGTCCGCGACGAAGATCCGGTACGTCGGCGGCTCGCCCGGTCGGGGCCTGATCGCGACGACGCGGCGCAGGTGGAGGCCCGCTTCGCGGAGGGCGTCGGACGCGCGCACGGCGGAGCGGTCGAGCCCGTCCATCAGGATCACCGCCACCCCGTCGGGCGCGAGGTGCCGGGCCGCGGCCGCAGCGTAGTCGCGCACCCCGCCCCGGAGCTCGAACCTGCCCGCTGCGCGGGTCTCCTCGATCGGGAGGGGCCCGCTGCCGAGCGGCATGAACGGCGGCGCCCCCATCGCGAGGTCGAAGGGCGGGAGGCCGTCGAGCACGGACGGATCGCGGAGATCGCCGAGCCTGGGGTCGAAGCGGTGCTCGAGCCGGTTGAGCGCCGCGTTGCGCACCGCGAGATCGTGGCTCGCGGCGACCGCCTCGACGCCGACGACGCGGCACGACGGCAGGCGGGCGAGGAGCAGCAGCGCCGCGGCCCCCTTGCCCGTGCCGAGGTCGAGGACGCGTGCGGCGAGAGGTCGCTCCCGGGCGGCCGCCCAGGCGAGGAACGTGTCGTCCGACGCCGCGCGGTGGCCGCGCGCCTTCTGGATGATCTGCAGGCCGCGCGTGAGCCGATCCACCGTCTCGTCGTTCATAGCCCGGTGACGGCGTAGCGGAGCGACGGCGACTTGATCCCCGCGGTCTTGAGCTCGGCGATCATCACGCGCCGCGCCTCGTCGAGCGCGCCCTGGAGCGCGTACTCTGCCTCGCCCTTGCGGACGACGTAGGCGCCGACCAGGGCCCGCGCGCCCTCGGTGTCGCCGGTGAGCTGGATCGTCGCCACCCGCTTGACGAGCGCCTCCACCGCCGCCGGCATCCTGTCGAAGTCGATCCTGAACCTCTTGGCCGCGCCGTCCCAGGCGAGCGCGCCGTGATCGAGGAGCCAGCCGAGCTGGATCGCGACCATCCGCGGGTAGGTGCCCTCGAGCGGGTATTGCAGGAGGCCGAGCGCGTGCACCACGCCCGACGCGTACCGCTTCTTCGCCTCCTCGCCCTCGGCGCCGCTCTTCGCGACGAGCCAGAGCCCCGCGGTGTCGGCCTTGAGCTCCTCGAGGATGGAGTCGTTCTCCTGGAGCGCCTCCTTGACCGCGAGCGTCACGCCCTTGGCGTTCTTCACCTTCAGCTCGGAGTAGGCGCCGAACCCGTGCGCGAGCTCGTGGAACGTGACGTTCCGGATGTCGGCCATGGCGTCCACGAGGTGCACCTGCGTCGGGTCGAGCACGAGCCGGGCGCGCGCCTTCGAGACCGGCTCGAACGCGAGCGAGTGGTTCACCATCATCACCTTCTTGTACAGCCCCTCGTCGACCGACCTGCCGCGGTTCGGCAGGTGGTACGCCACCGTCGCGCCGCGATCGCGCCGGCCGTCGCCGGCGGCCATCCAGACCTCCACGGCGCGGATCGCGATCCGCGGGTCGAGCTTGCGGCTCTTGTAGATCTCCGGGCCGACCCGCGCGGAGAGCGCGTCCTCCATCGACTGCAGGTCGCCCTTGAAGCGGGCGAGCTCCGCCGTGATCTCGGGGTTCTCGCGGGCGATGACCATCTCGAACAGCGCCTTGAGCTGCCGCGGCTCCTTGTACGTCTCGTACGGCCCGATCGTGATCTCCCAAGGGCCCTCGAGCGCGATCCAGTCGTAGTCGGAGGCGTCCCACGGGAACGGTGCGGCCGACTCGAACGCGTCGGCGCGCGACGTGAGAAACTTGACGAGCGACTTGTGGGGCGCGGTCTTCGCCGCCTCGCGCAACGAGGCCGCGACGGACTTCATCTTAAACCCGAAGATGTCCGATTCAACATATGGAATAGCTTCGTATTTGCCGACTTCTTTCCGGCGCACGATCGTGAACGGGCTGAGCAGCTCGACCCCGTTTATCCGCGCGGCGAGCCCCTCGTACTCCGCGTCCGAGAATCCGTCCGGCCAGAGCCCGAATCCGATCTCCCGCTTGGGCTTCTCGGGGAGGGCGCAGCACTCCTCGGAGGGGTCGTCCGCGCACCACGGCGACTGGTAGCGGGAGAAGATCCGCTTCTCGACCTCGGTCCCCTCGGCCTCGATCCGATCGCGCCACTCGAGGTTCTTCGGGTGGATCTGGAGCATGTGCAGCTCCTCGATCAGCACCGCCGCGTCGAGCAGGTGGCGCAGCATCGCCTTCTCGCCCTCGGGCAGCTCCGCGGCCGAGTGGCTGAGCACGGTGTCCGCGTACAGGCTCCACTCCGCCTCGAGGCGGGCCTGCCGCGGGTCGACGGCAGGGGCCTGCGACCCCGCGTCCTCTGTCTGCGGCGCCGGCTCGGCCTTCGGCGGGGTCGCGGCACCCTCCCGCACCGCCGGCTTCTCGTTCTCGCCGCCGCACGCCGCGGCGAGCGCCAGCGCGGCCCCGAGCAACGTCCGTCTCATGGCGACCTCCTCGCGTTCGATGGGTCCTCGCGCCGATCATCAACTACCACGAGGTGCCGGGTTCGGTTAAGCTGTTCGTGGGATCGCGAGGAGAACGGCGACAGGAGGCTCGAGCCATGACGCGGATCTGGATGCTGCCGGCGACACTGGGGATCGCGGCTTCGCTTCAGGCATGGGGGTGCGGCGTGGAGGAGGATCGCTCCTCCTCCGACGCGGACTCGGACGGAGACGCGGATTCGGACGCGGACACGGACGGCGACACGGACGCGGATTCGGACACGGACGCGGACTCGGACTCGGACGGCGACGAGTGCTCGGAGGACGCGAAGCTCGTCTATGTCGTCGACGCCGACGGCGGGTTCCGGCGGTTCGATCCGGTCGCCAAGACGTTCACGACGGTCGTCCCGGCCCTGGTCTGCGGCAGCGGCGGAACGCCGTTCTCCATGGCCGTGTCGCGCGACGACACCGCGTACGTCCTGTTCTGGGACGGCGCGAGCTGCGTGGGCATCAACGCCGTGAACATCCACAACGGAGAGTGCGGCGGGCTCGTCGACTTCGAGTGCGATCAGTACGGCTTCTCGACGTTCGGCATGGGCTTCGCGACCGACGGCGCCGAGACCGACGAGGAGACGCTGTACATCGGCAGGGCCGACACCGGCGGCTCGCAGCTCGCGTCGCTCGACCTCGAGAGCTGGACGGTCACGCCGATAGGCCCGATCTCGGACGCGCCGGAGCTGACCGGGAACCAGAACGGCGAGCTCTGGGCGTTCTTCGCGTGGGCGGCGACGCCGAAGGTCGCGCAGATCGACAAGGCGACCGGCGAGGAGTCGAACACGGTGCCCCCCCCCGAGCTCGGCGGCAGCGCGGCGTTCGCGTTCGCGTACTGGGGCGGCGACTTCTACCTGTTCCACGCGCCGATCCCCGAGTTCACCACCGTGTACCGGCTGCACGAGGGGGTGCTCGAGGAGTGGGTGACGCAGGCGGCGACCGGCTTCCAGGTCGTCGGCGCCGGCGTTTCGACCTGCGCGCCGACGGTCATCGAGTAGGGCCATGAGACGGAGGATCGCTCTCGTAATCGCAGTGTCGTGCGCTCTCGGTGTTGCGCCGGGCTGCTCGGACGACCGGCGGGGTGGTGGTGACGGCGGCCCGGATGAAGAAGCGTGGCTCGAGCCCATGGAGCTCGGCGACGTGCTCGACACGTCCACCGCAGTCTTGATGCTCGGCGCGACGACGGGCGGCGCCTACGCGATGCGTGTTGGCGCCTCGGAGAACCATGTGCTCGTCATGCCGTCCGAGTACTCCGCCGATCTGTTCGGCGTCGTGATCGAAGGAGAGAGAGAGGGCGGATTGACCCTGGAGATCGCGGGGTGCGTGTACCGCGACGGGGACGGGGTCGAGGCGGGCCAAAGCGCCGGGACGGGAACGGTGTCGTTCTCCGGGCAAACCTCGGCACGGGACTCCGAATGGAGTGCGGACTTCTACGGCGCCGCCCAGTCGCTCGGGAGCGCCGTCGCTGCGCAGAGCCCGATCGACGCGGCCGATCTCGAGGCATGGATCGGCCTCCAGAGCCTCGCGCACATCGAGGTCGACGTGACTTGCGAGGGAACCGGCGGAGACAACGAGTACGACTTCTCGATGGATGCGATCGCGGTCCCGGGCACCGAAGACGAGGTCGACGCCTGGTGGGGCGAACTCGGCGCGCTCATTCCGAGTGCCTGAACCTGCTCACAGCGGCCGTACCTCCGCGTTCGAACTGGTGTACAATCCCTCCATAACGGAGAAAGGACGGCAAACCATGACGATGTTGCGTTTTGCGGCGCTGGCGTGCGGGGGGATCGTTTCCTTGTTTTTGCTGGCCGCGTGCGGGGACGACCCGGCCCCGGTGAACCAGCCGGACGGGTCGACGGATTCGGATTCGGACGCGGATACCGACGCCGACACCGATGTCGACACGGACACGGATGCCGACTCGGACACGGATACCGACTCGGACACCGACACCGACACGGACTGGTCGGGCGACTGCGACGGCGCCGAGGACTGCCCGGGCGGCGACTGCCTCCTCGTCCCGGACGAGGCGGGCGGCTGGTGGACGTGCGTGTACCCGTCTCCGGCCGAGGCGGACGGGGCGAGCGAGAACCCCGAGATGGACGGCTGCGACGCCCCGGGGGACTGCCCGGGCGACGGGTGCGGCTGCTACGAGGTGGCCGAGGTGTACCCGGGTTTCTACGCGCCCCACAACGAGTGCCTCTGCGATGAGTGCGACACCGACGCGGACTGTCCGGAGCCGGCGAGCCAGCAGTGCATCCCGGCGGGCGCGTTCGGGCTCTTCGTGAGCACCTGCGTCCGGACCGAGTGCAAGATCAACGGCGATTGCGCCCTGGAAGCGGGCGGGATCTGCACGCCTTACTACGACGACCTGTGCAGCTCGGTCGAGCCGCCGCCGTACCTCGGCAAGGGGTGCCACTACCCCGATGATCCGTGCGAGCCGGGCGGAGAGTGCCCGATCGAGTTCCAGACCTGCGCGCCTTCCGAGGAGAACACCGGCTTCGTGTGCCAGGAGTGGGCCTGTCCGGGCTGAGCCCGCTCGGGCTGAGCCCGCTCGGGCTCAGTCCCGCGACACCGCCTCGGCGAAGAACGGGACGAGCCGGCGCTCCTCGACGCCCGCGAGCGTATTCTCGGTTTCGACCAGGAGGGCGCGCAACCTCGAAGCGCGCTCGGTGTCCTGCGCCTCGGCCGCCTCGATCTTGGCAAGGGCCGCTCCGATGGCCCGCCGCGACCGCGCGAGCCAGCCCGCCGTGGCGTCGGCGATCGGCTCGAACCTGCGGTGCTCGAGGCCGGTCGCCGCGAGATCCGCCGCGAAGCGCCCCTCGTCCGACAGGAAGGAGATTGCGCCGTCCGCGCTCCAGATGAGCGGGTAGCGCGGCGGTCCCTTCGGCCCGGCGAGCCAGTCGTGCCAGACGATCCTTCCGCCGGTGGCCAGCGCACGGCGGGCGGCGGCGTACAGTCCCCGCTTGTCCGGGACGTGCATCTCCGCGTGCTCGAGCCAGACGACGTCGAACGGTTCCTCGGCGACGAACGCCGCGATGTCAGCGCAGCGGTGTCGCACGCGGTCCGCGAGCCCTGTCCGCGCCGTGAGCTCCGCCGCGGCCGCGTCGAGCGCCGGGGAGAGCTCGACGGCCGTCACCTCCGCGCCGCGTTCGGAGGCGAGGAACCGAGCCGGCCCGCCCAGACCCGAACCGAGGTCCAGGAGCCGCGCGCCGGGCCGGAGACCGACCCAGTCGGCGAAAGCGATGATAGATTCCAGCCCGCCGACGTGGAGCTGATCCGCGGCCGCCAGATCCCGGATCGAAGGGTGAGAGGGATCTGCGCCACGGCGCGCGAGGTCGCGCTCGATCGCGTTCATATCTCCGCGTTTATTCCAATGAATACATATATTATTATTTAAATCATTCATGTTGATTCTACCCATAGCGCGGACCGCACTGTCAGCGCAACGGCGAGGAATTCGGGGCCTGCCGCGCGCGTTGAAATTCGGGTCCCCGATTCCGGGGAAAATGATATACGAGGATGCAAATGATAGACAACGTGCAACTGGGGAGGACCGAAATCGTGGATGCGATCCTGGACGTCAAGCACGACCTCGGGAAGTATATTCGGATGCCGATAGTCATGCTGCCCGACGACGCGCCCGACGTCGCGCTGAAGGAGGCGATCCGGCAGGCGCTGCAAAGGACCCGGACCGGGCCGAAGGGGCCGCGCTCGGCGCGCTCCATCTGGGAGGGGTTCGAGGCCGAGGTCGGGGGCGCGCTCCGGGGCGAGCCGGGGTTCGCCGCGCTCGCGTCCGCCGTGGCGCGGGCGCTCGCGTGGGAGGAGCGGGCCGCCGCCGCCGAACCCGTGGAGCGGAGCCGCGTCACCGAGGACTTCGCCGCGGTCGGCGCGCGGATCCAGGAGCTGCTCGACGGGGTGTCGCGTGGCTGAGCGCAAGCCCAGGGTGCTCGTCGTCGACGACGGGACGACGTACGCGGCGGCGATCGGCGCGCGCATGCCCGAGCTCGAGCTCGTCCGGCCGCACGGCGCGGACGGCCCGCCGTGCCTCGGCGACGGCCCGGAGGCGCTCGCGTTCCTCGAGGAGCGCGCGTCCGAGGTCGACGTCGTGCTGCTCGACATGCACTTCGACGTGGACGACTCGCGGCTCCTGCCGCTCGCGGACGGGGCGAGCCCGAGGCGCACGCGGCGGTTCCAGGGCGTGGCCGTGCTCCGCGAGATCCGGCGCATGTGGCCCGAGCTCCCGGTCGTGCTGCTCACCTCTGTCGAGGATCTCTCGCTCGTCGACGCCGCCGAGGAGCTCACCTCGCAGTCGATGACGTACATCCTGAGCGGCGAGGATCTCGACGCGCTGCGGATCCGCATCCACGCCGCGCTCGCCGAATCGGCCTGCGGCGCCGAGGAGGCGGACGTGCTCTGGGGCCGGGACCCCGTCATGCGCGCCGTCCGTCGCCGCCTCTCGGTGCTCGCGCGCGGGCGGATGCCGGTGATCCTCGAGGGCGACACCGGCACCGGCAAGTCGTTCCTCGCCGAGCGGTTCGTCCACGCTCGCAGCGGCCGCCCGGGGCCGTTCGTCGTGCTCGACCTGTCGTCGCTGCCGAGGGATCTCGTCCCGGCGCACCTGTTCGGCGCGGTGCGGGGCGCGTACACCGGCTCGGTCGCGGATCGCAAGGGGGTGTTCGAGCTCGCGCACACCGGCACGCTGTTCATCGACGAGGTGCAGAACGTGCCGCTCGAGGTGCAGAAGCAGCTGCTCGTCGTGCTCCAGGAGGGAAAGGTGCGGCCGCTCGGGGCGCCGCGCGAGCTCGCGGTGGACGTGAAGGTCGTGGCGGCGAGCAGCCGACCCCTCGACGAGGCGGTCGCGGCGGGCAGGTTCCGTTCCGATCTCTACATGCGCCTGTCGCCGGCCACGCGGGTCCGGATCCCGACGCTCGTCGAGCGGCCCGGCGATCTCGTGTTCCTCGCCCACAGCTTCGCGGCGCTCGCGTTCGGCGATCCGGACATCGCGGAGCTGCGCGACGAGGTCGCGCGCGCGGTCGGCCGGCCGGAGGGGGCGCCGGTCGAGGTGCTGATCGGCCGGACGGGAGAGGGGGCCGCGAAGGGCGAGGCGCGCTCGCTCGAGCTGCTCGTGCCGGGGCCGGCGTGGAAGATGCTCGAGACGCACCAGTGGCCCGGGAACGTCCGCGAGCTGTCGATGGTGATGCGGAACGTCGTGACGTTCACGCTCGTCGCGTCCGTCGACGCGGTGCGCGGCGGGCTCAGGCTCACGTCGCCCCGCCTGCAGGTCGACCCCGGCCTCGTGGGGCAGCTGCTCGCCGGCTCGGCGGCGCTCGCACAGCGCGAGGGCGCGGCCGAGAGCGCGCGTGCGCTCGACGACGACGAGATCGCGATCCGGATCGAGCCCGGCGAGTCGCTCAACGCGGTCGCGAACTCCGCGGAGCGGCAGTACACGCTCGAGCTGTTCAAGAAGCACAAGGGCGACTTCGGGGCCATGGCCGAGCGGCTCCTCGGGGATCGATCGAAGGGTAGGGCGGTCCGGCTCCGCTTCAACCAGCTCGGGCTCAAGGTCCGGGAGCAAAGGTAGAAGGTAGGGGGAAGGTAGGGGTCAAGACCCTCCACTTGACACTTAGCTCGAACCCGATCACCATCGCCCGAAGGTAGGGGTCAAGACCCTCCACTTGA